>JBEKLF010000011.1:0-72088 GCA_050010335.1 Terriglobia bacterium | reverse complement strand
TCAACCATAATTATCAGCGCACCAATAGATTAATCCGGCTCTGCCAGTGTCCCTTGAAAAATCGGTTAACAGCCGGCCTAATACTTAGGCGAATGGTTGTCCGTGGAAATTCAGGCTAGGGGATTCGTGGATTGTATTTGACAACTCTGGTGCGACTCCGGCGGTCGTTGCCTTGGAGAAACAGGGCAAGCCCTGTATAATGAACCGAGAGCTTTACGAGACATTGATTAATCGCTATGGAAGGCCATGACTAAACCACCCGAAAACGTTCTCGAATTGCCGTTGGAACAACGGGCTGAGATGGCGCTCAAAGCCGCGGTTGAGAAAGTGATCGTCGAGCACGCACGCCAAGGCTTACCCATTTATATCTGGCGTGAAGGCAAAGTGGTTGAAATGTCTCTCGAAGAACTGCGCGAGCGTTCCGCCAACCTTCAGGGTGATTGATCTGCCATTTTGAATTTGAGATCAGCCCTGGCCCTGTCCTATTTTGAATCTGCCATTTTGAATTTGGAATCAGCCTCCCGCCCCATCCGGATTGACGACGTGCGGTTGCCGCTGGGGTATCGGGCATGAGAAAAGCCCACAATCGGGACTGCACTGACCGCGGCTTGTATCTACCCGTTAAGGAAGGAGGTCATAGAGCTGCTGCATAAATTTCGCCGCGTCTTTCAGAGTTTCAAGTTGGATAGAGGTCATGGGATCAGGATCAAAGTGCATTACATCGTTTCGAATCTGACGGACCTCCTCCAGGTGTGTGGTCAGCGATGCTTGATCGATGTTTAAGGAGAGATTTGTCCAAACCTGTGGCCTTTGGAGTAACCTAACGTACGCTCCAAAGCTGAGCTCGGAAATCGACTTGGGCTTCGGGGCGGAATCGTCCGAGGATGCGAGAGATTCGAGATCGTCAGCGGTGACTTTATCCTGTAACAGTTGTCGAATGTGAAGTTCTATTTCTCTGAGGAGCAAGAACGGCTCGGCCAACTGTTGAAACTGGAGACTCAGATCGCTGGCGGTAACTATCCCTGTTATCCTGTTCTCCTTCTGGTCGCGCACGAGGACGTAGCCGTGCTTCACAATGGTAGGAATTGCGTCAAAGAGGATTCCATTAGCGTCGATCACTTGTGCGTCTTCGCGGCAGTGCTGAACCTTCTGGCACTCACCTCCAATCGCGTACCGCGATGCGATCGATTTCCAGGAGATCATTCGTTTTACTGTACGCTCCCCGTGCATGATTGGGAGTTGCGAGTAATCGCGTAACAACATCTTGGTGATGGCTTTCTTTAGGTCATCGTCTTGCCCTACCGTGGTTAATTTCTTGTTTGCAGCGGGGAGGCTTCCGATTCGAAATGTGGGGTCAGATGGTTCACTCAGGGCTGTCTCTACAACGCCTTCGGATGCCACAACGATCTCCGGCTGGAGCTTTTCGTCTAAATCCAACTGTGGCGAGTCAAGAATCTCCAGCTCGGCTTGGGGGCCGGCTTGATCCTCGTCTAAATCATCTCCTTCACTAATCTCGGTTGGCTCGACAGGCGTGGGAGGGAAGGCGTCCTCGTTCTTCAGTCGAATTCGAACAAGCGAATCAACCCAGGCTGGTACGAAGTCTGGCTCGGTCTCCAGGCCCAAACTGTCTAGCGCCGTCCGTATGTCATGCACTTTGTTCAGACCTCGACGCTCCGCCTTGAACATTCGCAGAAGCTCGCGAACAGTGATGCGTTTTACGCGACGCCCTTCCTTCAAGCGCGTCGCCATACGATCAATCTCTTCGGGTATCCACATAAACCCCTCCATGATCCCTGTCACACGGTGCGCACGCGATGAATGAAAGCAGCCATAATGAGTGCTCTACTGAGCGTGGGTTTGTGGTCATGGGTAAAGGCCCACGGTCAATCACAGTACGATTGACCGTGCCTACCCGCTCGAAACCAAATACTCCGTCAAATCGGCACCATCGATAGCTCCGAGCAGACGCAAGACAAGCTTCCCGTTCTTGCTCTGCACCACGACGTGCCAATAGTGGCGATCGTCCCCGGTCGATTCACTCATTTGGGCCAATAACGGCTTTATCGCTGAGGGAGGTACCAGGAGGGTTTGCCCAGCAGAACCACAACCGAAGCACAGCCAAGCCGAAGGGGCGGCATCCAAGAACTCTAACTGCTTAAGATGTATCGCCAACCAGAAGTATGGTGTTCCGCCGCTCTCGTTGTGCTAGGCTGAAACTGCGCAGACAAGACGTGTTCCTTGATCGCCAGCTTCATAACGAGTTTGCGACAGCTTGGAAAGCACAATGCAAAGTCGTTTCTGAGCGGCGCGGATGCACTCCCCATGGAAATTCGCGGGTTCCGTCCGCGGCTGTGCTGCTGCAGGTTCTTCCTCGGGAAGGGTAGCCGGCCGCGGCCAAAGCTGCTGGGCGATTTGGAAGAGCGATTCCGCCCGCTGTCGAATCTGAGGAGCGCCCCAGGTTTCGGTGCTTCCGAAGAATCTGTTGAGTTCGAAGTGGCTAAGGGCAAAAATCGTTCGCTTATCCGAATACTCCTTGTTGCCAAGTTCGGGATTGTATCCCGTCAACGTCAGATTTCCGATCGTGTGTAGCCATTCGGACTGAACGGCGCTTGCGTTCTCACCGAGTGCGTGTTCCCATCCGGGGCTCAGGATCTGGGGCAGAATGTGCTCGATAGTTGCGTCATCGAATTCGACACTCTCATGATGCCCGAAATGTTGCTCAATGCACTCCAGGATTACCTGACAAACGCGGCGGTTAGTGTAGAGTGGAGTTCTCACCCAACGCTCAAGGAACTCGGACTCTGTGGGCCAACGGCGGTTCTTGCTCTCCCGCACGAGAGCCGCAGATAGCCACGCAGAGGGGGCTTCAGTAACGGGCTTTACCTTGCACAGTGAAATGAAAATCCCTGGGAGGGAATTCGACGGAACGCCGACCACCATCCTGCGCACGATATAGGAATCTAGAATCCGCAGGCAGGCTATGAACTCCTCCACTCCGAACTGGCCATCGACATAGTCTTCATAGAGCGAGAGTAAGAGAGGATATGCTGTTCCGAAATCCAACCGGCGAAAGCGAACGAAGAAATTCCCAAGCTCATCATTTGGTTCGGGCGCTACCGTTGCAATTCGACTGTAGAAGATCGACATTTGGGCCATGCGGCTGATTAGCAGGCGAACCGAGGGCGCATCTGAATCCGCGACTAGGCGCTTGATGGCTGCATACACATCACCTTTGCGGACCTCCTCGCCTTCTGACCCCAGAAAGTGCCTCATGAATTCTGTAAGGCTCCCACCCAACCGATTCTGCATTGGCAGCCACAATTCGTCATAGACATCCTGTTGGTCAGTCACGGGAAATCGCATTAGGAAATAGTTTCGAACTAGATCGGCCTGCTCTAGTGGCGATCCCTTAAAATTCAAACTCTCAAAAATGAGGTGTGGATCATCGTTGTCGCTCAAATTGATCATCACCACCATCAGCCGGGTCTCGATGATTGCAAGAATCTGCTTCGCATCCAGCGGATTGTCATCTTCGTCACGATCCTTCAGGCGGCGTCGATAGAAGTCATACGACTTTTTGAATTGCGAGTCGGGGACTCCGTCCTGGGAATTTGCGACCAATGGTGAGTAAGCGGCCCGGTCTCCTTGGGTTGGAAGCAGTTTGAAAAACTCCAATCCTTCGTACCCATCGTTCGTCAGATAGTGGTTCTGAATACGGCGCTTTGGAACTTGGTCCGCAGCCTTCAGGTCGTCTCGAATAGCACACAGCAAAGTAGATATTGTTGTCAGCCGTTGCTGGCCGTCAATCACCAAAAATTTCGATACGCCCACCGGGACACTCCGGGCTGGCATCGTTACTACTGCGCCCATGAAATGGGTGGATTTCGGATCGGTTCCCTCACGTCCATAGAACGCGAGAATATCCTCCCATAAGGTGCGCCATTGACGTTCTCCCCACGTGTATGGCCGCTGAAAAAGAGGAACGAGGTTCTGCTTAAATCCGCTGAAATAGTCGATAATTTTGGTTGGATTCGCTTCCATTAGTTTGTCACCACTATATTAGACGGAATTCCCATTTTCAATCTTCAGCCGGTCGATAACATACACCTGGCCGCCACAGAATGCAATTTCCGGCCAGCGAAGCGCGGACCTGATTTGTAGGTCCGCGGCTTTTCGCGCCCGCCAGCGCTCAGCCGTTGGGTTCACTATTGCCGCCACACGGCATCGCGCGTAGATTGACCGCATGTCCAGATTGGAGCGTCGGTTCCTTTATGCCCGCGACATCCTCGTGATCGTGGCCTTCTGGGTAGCCCCCACGTCGTCAGGGTTGACAAAGTCAAAGAAGCGCTTGGCCTTGAGTTCGTCGCGGGTATAACCGAGGGTTGATTCCCCAGCCGGATTCAAGCGCAAGAAGCAAGCGTAGCGCGGACCTCTGCGGTGTGAGGTCCGCGGCTTTTCCTAAGGAGTTCTCGCGAGAGGCACCGATGGCCCCTTCCGTGGCCCGCGGAAGCACCTTGCACTGCAAACTCGACTGACAATTGCGTTCAGCGGCGGTCAGGCGTATGGTATCGGCAAGGCCGGAGGCCGGCAATAGAGACTCCGGCTCCGTGGCCGTCCGCCATGGCGGTGTCGGCGGGTCGGCCCAAACTAGAGCAGTTGAGAGCAAGGAGGACTGCAAAATGAGCGGAAAAAAGAACTACTCTATGAAGTTAATCGGAATCTGCATTCTATTGGTCGTGGGGGCCGCCACGGTACTCGTCCATGCGCAACAGGGGAAGATTGTCTCCAGCTACGGACCGACGAACCAGGACGTTTCCTTCGACCAAATCAAAGCCGCACGCCTGGCAGTGAAAGCCACGCGCGCCAAAGAGCACGTGGAAATGCTGAACTCCCGTTATTTGCTCGCCAAGAAAACCAGTGCCGAGATTTTCATGTCGGGAGGGAAACCCATCCCCGTGGGACCGACAGCCAACCTGCGAGGAGTTACGTGGGAGCAGCTTAATACCATGTCCGCCGAACAAATCAAAGAAAAGGGAGTTTTCCCGTACAAGCCCTTACCGTTCGCTGACCACGCGGAGGGGGGCATGCTCTTCCCGGAGATGACCACCAAACCGTTGCCCCGGCTGGTTCGGTTTGACTTGGATTTCGACCTGCCTGAATACTTCATTCCCGACCCGGCCCCCGCAATTTACCTCACCACCCGGCCCGACCTTGGTGATGTGGCAAAAGGGCGCATCATTACCATCGATAACTACTATGAGATTTTTAACGGCATTTTGAACCCCAAGCAGCTTGAGGGTCTGCGTCTTCTCGTGACCCAGTTTCCACAACAACAATTCAACGCTACGGAAGACCGGCGGACGGACAGGCCCAGTCTGGGCGTGACCTGTTTCGACTGTCATGTCAACGGCCATACCAACGCGGCCAACCATCTTGTGGGAGACATCCGACCCCAGGAATTTCGGCATCGCATCCAAACGCCTTCCCTCCGGGGAGTGAATATCCAGAGGCTCTTCGGTTCTCAGCGTGCCCTTAAGACCGTGGAGGACTTTACGGAATTCGAACAGCGTGCCGCCTATTTCGATGGAGACATCGCCATGTCCGCCAAGAAAGGAGTTAACATTCTGGAAAGAGGTTCCCAGGTCCATGCCATGGCGGAATTCCTGGAGATTCTGGATTTCCCTCCGGCTCCCAAACTTAACATTTATGGCGAGCTCGACCGCACCAAGGCCAGCCCACGCGAACTAAGCGGTGAGGCGCTCTTTAATGGAAAGGCGCGGTGCGCTTACTGCCACCCTGCCCCCTACTACACCGATAACAGCATGCACAACCTCATGGCGGAGCGGTTTTACAAGCAGGAAATGGTGAATGGCATGATGATGGATGCCGACGGTCCCATTAAGACCTTCCCCTTGCGGGGTATCAAGGACTCCCCACCCTATCTGCACGACGGGCGGTGCTTTACCCTCGAGGATACGGTCGAATACTTCAACCTCATTCAGCAGCTCCACTTGACCGCCCAGGAAAAGGAGGACCTGGTTGCTTTCTTGCGCACTTTGTAGGAATTATCTCTTTGAAGAAGGAACAGGACGCGGGACATTGACCCACGGGTGTGGATGCGCAGGAACGTCGCGCGAATTATCGCGCCAGATTGTGCGGTTGCAAGTGGTCACGCTGATCTGGATGGTGGTTGAGTGCGCCCTTGCTCTCTTTTCGGCATGGCGCGCACGGAGCCCCGTGCTTTTGGCCTTTGGCGCCGATAGTCTAATCCTGTGCCTACCTTGCCGGCATAACCCTTGCCGGCTTGGTCCTCAATGCGGTGCTTCATATCCGCTGGATCGACCCCACCGCCGCGCTGGTTGCGGTTCCAGTCATCTGCCTGGAAGCCAGCGTAGCGCGGACCTGTTCTGTAGGTCCGTGGCATTTCATATCCTCCCATGGGATTGAGAAGATTTGAAATTGAGAGGCGCGGAGGACCGTATTGGGCGGGCCGAAGATCAGAGGCTGCGTCGATCCAAAAAGTCAGAAAAATTCCGCCGCGCGCACGCTGAGAAATTCTTTGAAGGACATTCCACTTGTTCCGACCAAAAACTTCTTTGCGGGAGCATAAATTCTATCGAATGCCGCCATTCCTGGTCGAGCTGTGGGGCGATGTCCCGATTTTACCTCCAGGGCAAGTATTCGGTTCCCTTTTTGCAGGACGTAGTCCACTTCTTTAGAAGCTTCGCGCCAGTAAAAGAGTCGGTAGTCACCCGTTAAAGCTCCATTCGCCAGATGGGCCCCGATGGCGGATTCGGCTATTGACCCCCACCGCTCTGGGTTCTCCCGTGCCTGAAGAAATGAATCTGCTGACTGGGCGGTCATCAGCGCGTTGTTCAGAATCTTGAGTAATTCAAGGCCTAGCCCGTTGTATGCCGTGCGACATAGAAGTTGAAGGTAGGGGGGATGTAGCGCGGGCGTCCCGCCCGCTGGCGCGGGAGCGTCCCGCTCCCGCCAATGGCGCGGGCAAGATGCCCACGCCCCAGCGGGCGGGACGCCCGCGCTACAAAGTTCTCACTCCCTTCAGCAAGAGATGCCGAAGGCGATCGACTTTCATGCCGCGCACACTCGGTTATTTGCCGCGCCTTTTCAGGCCTGCCTTTCGTGTGCGGGAAGCGATTGTGGGGACCTTCAGGCTTTTGGTCTATCACTGAAGACAAAGGTATTGACTTCAGGAAAAGTGGCAGTACGATTTCGCTGCTTAATCCGCCCTGGAGGTTTCTCGTGAACGAGGCGAAGTTCTGCAAATCCATTCTGGCAATTATAACGCTGGCGATGTTTCTGGCCTCGCCGGCGAGCTCGCAACAAATGTCCAGTCTCGACCGCGACAGAGCGTCTGAGATGTTAGACGATGTCGCCCAAGACATACAAAAGCATTACTATGATCAAACCTTTCATGGCCTGGATTGGGAGGCAAAGGTACGCGAGGCCCGGGAGAAAATTCGCGCGGAAAGCTCCCTGAACATGTCCATCGCCCACGTCGCGGCGGCTCTTGACGCTCTTAACGATTCCCATACTTTCCTGCTTCCCCCGCCGCGCCCCTATCGGCACGACTACGGCTTTCGCATGGAAATGGTGGGTGACGGGTGTTACATCTCCCGCGTGCGCCCAGGCAGTGACGCCGAGGCCAAGGGAGTGAAACGCGGAGACCAGGTGCTGGCCGTTAATGGTTACAAACCCTCTCGCGAGAACCTGTGGAAGATCGACTACACCTTCAGAGTGTTGCGCCCCCAGCCCGGACTGCGCCTCACGATTCGCAATCCTGAAGGTCAGGAACGCCTGGCCGATGTGGCGGCAAAGTTCAAACAAACCTCCAAAATGGTGGACCTGACGTCTCCCGACGCCAATAACATATGGGATATCATCCGCGAGGATGAGGCTGAGCAACATCTCATCCGTCCCCGCACGACGGAGATGGGCGATGCGCTGATGATCCTGAAGCTGCCGGAGTTTATGTTCAATCAGGATGAAATTGACAGGTTGATGGGCAAGGCGCGAAAACACCAGGCTCTCATCATAGACCTGCGGGGAAACCCCGGCGGAGCGGTCGATACGCTGAAGTACCTCCTGGGCGGCATTTTCGCTGACGAAGTTAAGATCGCGGATCGAAAGGGCCGGAAAGAAATGAAGCCCGAGGTGGCAAAAGGCCGGGGTGGCAAAGCCTTCACAGGGAAGGTCCTGGTGCTGGTTGACTCCAAGTCAGCATCGGCGGCAGAACTCTTTGCCCGGATCGTGCAACTCCAAAAGCGCGGTCTCGTGGTCGGTGACCGCTCCTCGGGTAGTGTTATGGAAGCGAAGCACTATGAACATAAGGTTGGCACTGAAACCGTCGTTCCCTATGGGGTATCCATCACCGAGTCCGACCTTATTATGAGCGACGGGAAAAGCCTGGAGCATACCGGGGTCACGCCGGACGAAATTGTTCTTCCCACCGCCCAAGACATGGCTAATGAACGCGACCCGGTGCTTGCCCATGCGGCGGCGCTGCTGGGCGTCAAGCTCAGTCCAGAGGACGCCGGAAAACTCTTCCCCTTCGAATGGCCGAAAGAATAACAGGCGCAAACCCGAGCTGACTCCCGTATCCTGTTTTTTCTCCACCCATTGCCCGTTTCGTACCCAGGTGTGGCGAGTAAGCCACAAATTATGCGTTCGGGCAAATTGTTTTCTGGATTTTGAAAAGCCGCAGACAATAAGTCAATAATTGGGGCATTCGTCGCAGGTCCGAGGATTCCGGGGACATTGTGTCGTTTGACGCTATGCAAACGGGACAGTTTGTACCTCATAGTTGCCTAATTTGTTCAAACTATTAGCACTCCTGATGTTCTTGTAAACACCAATTTGGCTCAAGTCGTGCAGAAGTAATGTCGAAGGGTATAGGGATACGAAGGATGCCTTGCGGGAAAAGCGGAGGAGGAGTGTGAAATGGGCACGAGTTTTCGTAAGCCGGTAGCGCCATCGCCGGACAAGCGCTGGAAGATCGTAGAAGCTTCCATGCGCCGGCTGGGCAACCAATCGCACGCGCTGATTGAGGCGCTACATAGCGTGCAGGAAGCGTTCGGTTACCTGGACACGGATTCGCTGCGGTTCGTGGCCACGAGCTTACGCGTGCCACTGAGTCAGGCGTATGGGGTGGCGACGTTCTACCACTACTTCACCATGAAGCCCCCTGGCAAACATACCTGCGTCGTCTGCACGGGGACGGCCTGCTACATCAAGGGGGCGGGGAAGTTGCTGACCGACATGGAAAAGCAGTATGGGATCAAGCCGGGAGAGACCACGCCGGACGGCAACGTTTCCCTCCTCACCGCGCGCTGCCTGGGAGCGTGTGGACTGGCGCCTGCCGTGGTGTTTGACGGACAGGTGGCGGGCAAGATGAATTCCACAGACATGTTGGCGAAAGCTGGGAGGTGGGGGCAATGACGCCGGAAGAACTTGGCGAAATAACCGCCAAACAGGAGGAAGCAGAACGGCAATTCAAGAATCGCCTGCACGTCTGTACCGCGGCGGGTTGCCTCTCTTCCGGGAGCGACAAGGTCAAGGCGGCGCTGGAGAAGGAAATTAAGGACCGTGGGCTTGAGCACCAGTGCAAGGTGAAGGGTGTGGGCTGTATGGGCCTCTGCGCCAATGGTCCACTGGTGTCAGTGAAGCCGCGAAATGTGATGTACCAGAACGTGAACGAGGGCGACGCGGCGGACATCATCAAGAGTCTTGACGCTGAGCCGGTAGCGCGCCTTGAGTGCCCTACCGAAATGCCCTTTTTCCGCCGCCAAGTGAAGATTGTCCTGGAGAATTGCGGCCGCGTAGACCCTGAGCAGATTGAAGACTACATCGCGGCGGGCGGTTATGAGGCGCTGGTTAAAGCCTTGACGGAGTTCTCTTCCGGCGAGGTGGTGGAGCAGGTTCTGCGCAGTGGTTTGCGCGGGCGCGGCGGGGCCGGTTACCCCACGGGACTGAAGTGGGGCACGGTGGCGAAAGCCGATGCGGATAAGAAATACGTGGTGTGCAACGCCGACGAGGGCGACCCCGGGGCTTTCATGGACCGCAGCGTTCTCGAAAGCGACCCGCACCGCGTGCTCGAAGGCATGGCGATTGCTGCGTACGCCGTGGACGCTACGCAGGGCTACATTTACGTACGCGCCGAGTATCCCCTGGCCATCAAAAACCTTAAGACCGCCATTCGCCAGGCGCAAAATCTAGGCTTGCTGGGGAACAACATTTTCGGCACCACGCACAGCTTCCATGTGGAATTGCGCTTGGGTGCGGGGGCCTTCGTGTGCGGTGAGGAAACGGCGCTGATCGCTTCCATCGAAGGGCGGCGGGGAACGCCCCGGCCGCGGCCGCCATTTCCCGCAGCCGAAGGGCTTTGGGGCTATCCCACCCTGATTAACAACGTTGAGACGTTCGCCAATATTCCCCCCATCCTGTGCAACGGCGGGGACTGGTTTGCACGCATCGGGACGGAGAAGAGCAAGGGAACGAAGGTCTTTGCGCTGGCGGGCCGCGTTCAGAACACCGGCCTGATCGAGGTACCCATGGGCATCACCCTGCGCGAAATCATTTTTGATATCGGTGGCGGTGTTCCAGACGGGCGAAATTTCAAGGCCGTGCAGACTGGCGGACCTTCCGGGGGATGTATCCCGGCGGAGTTTCTGGATATGCCGGTGGATTATGAATCGCTCAAGAAGCTCGGTTCCATCATGGGCTCCGGCGGCATGATTGTGATGGACGATACCTCCTGCATGGTGGATGTCGCCAAGTACTTCATGGAGTTCTGCATGTCGGAGTCCTGCGGCAAGTGCGTTCCCTGCCGCGTGGGGACTTACCAGATGCACGACCTTCTGAGCCGAATCACGGAGGGGAAAGCCACCGCGCAACATGTGACGGTCCTCGAGGAATTGTGCGACCTGGTGATGAATACCAGCCTTTGCGGCCTGGGACAGTCGGCTCCCAATCCCGTGCTGAGCACCCTGCGGTATTTCCGCAATGAATATTTGGCGCATGTGGAGGAAGGCAAATGCCCATCGGGCGTCTGTCAGATTCATAAGGAGGTGGAGGCTTGAGCCAAGCGGTTCGCGTAATCACTCTGAAAATGGATGGGCGCGACATCAGCGCGCGCGGTGATCAGACCATCCTCCAGGTGGCGCGGGAAAATAACATGCACATTCCCACCCTCTGCCACCTGTCGGGCCTTTCCCGCGTGGGCGCCTGTCGCCTCTGCCTAGTGGAGGTCAAAGGCATCAACAAACTGCTTCCCGCTTGCGTTACCCGCGTCGAGGAAGGCATGGAAGTGTCCCTGAGTAGCGAGCGGCTCAGCAAATACCGGAGAGCCATTCTGGAATTGCTCTTTTCGGAGCGCAACCATGTGTGCGCCGTTTGCGTCTCCAACGGACATTGCGAATTGCAGAACCTTTCGCAAACCCTGGAGATGACCCACGTACACTTCGCCTACCGGTATCCGCGCCTGGCTGTGGATGGATCGCACGAGCGTTTTGTTATTGATCACAATCGCTGCATCCTGTGCACGCGCTGCGTGCGGGTATGCGACGAAATCGAGGGAGCACACACGTGGGACGTGCTGGGGCGGGGAGTGAATGCCCAAGTGATCACCGACCTCAACCAGCCTTGGGGCGCGTCGGAAACCTGCACGAGCTGCGGCAAGTGCATCAATGTTTGCCCCACCGGGGCGCTGGTAGAAAAAGGCAAGTCGGTGCAGGAAATGACCAAACAACGGCAGTTTCTGCCCTATCTGACGTTAATGCGGGAGAGACGCTGGTGAGTAAAGCACGCGTTGCAACATTGTGGTTGGATGGCTGCTCGGGCTGCCACATGTCGATCCTGGATATGGACGAGCGCCTGCTCGAACTGGCAGGGAAGATCGAGGTCGTTTTCGGTCCCTATGTTGACCAAAAGGAGTTCCCTGAAAACGTGGATGTGGCCCTCGTGGAAGGCGCCGTGAGCAGTGACGAAGATCTGGAAAAAATCCTGAAGGTCCGCGCCCGTTCTCGCCTCCTGGTCTCGCTGGGCGATTGTGCTGTGACCGCCAATATACCGTCCATGCGGAACCCATTTAAGGTTCAGGACGTACTGAACCGCGCGTATGTCGAAAACGCGACACTCAACCAGGGGCCGCCTCGGGAGGCCGTTCCCACCCTCCTTCCTCAGGCCCGGCCGATCCACGAGTTTGTGGCCGTGGATGTGTACGTGCCGGGATGTCCTCCCTCCGCCGACACCATCTACCTGGTGCTGACGGATATCCTGGAGGGGCGATGTCCTGACCTCATGGCGAAGACGAGGTTTGGAGCATAGAGGCGGTCCGGAGTCATTTTGAATCTTGAATTTTGAATCAAGCAGTACCGTAACGAAAAGGGATGGCAAAGCAAAAAGCGATGAGTAAGAAGACGATAGTTATCAATCCCGTGACGCGGATCGAAGGCCACGGGAAGATTACAATCCATCTTGATGACCAAGGAAAGGTCGCGGATGCGCGCTTTCACGTGACGCAGCTCCGCGGCTTTGAAAAGCTCTGCGAAGGCCGGCCGTTTTATGAAATGCCCTCGCTGATGGCGCGGACCTGTGGCATCTGCCCGGTGAGCCATCTGGTTGCCTCGGCGAAAGCTTGTGATGCGATTTTGGCGACGCGAATCCCCCCGACAGCCATTAAGCTGCGCACCATTCTGAACCTGGCGCAGATTGTGCAATCCCACGCACTCAGTTTCTTCCATCTTTCTTCCCCGGATCTCTTGTTGGGAATGGATTCCGACCCGGCGCGGCGGAATATTTTTGGTTTGGCAGAAGCTCACCCGCAGTTGGCGCGCGATGGCGTGCGCTTGCGCCAGATTGGACAGCAGATTATCGAGAAAATGGCGGGGAAACGGATTCATCCTGCCTGGGTCGTTGCGGGTGGAGTCAATGCGCCGCTCCCGGTGGCGATTCGTGACGAGATTCTGGCCGTGCTACCGGAAGCCATGCAAATCGCGCAAAAGACTCTCGACTGGTTCAAGACGGTTCTGGATCAGTTCCGCGAGGAAATTCGGACCTTCGCAAATTTTCCCACTTATTTTCTGGGACTGGTGAGCCCCACCGGGGAACTTGAACATTACAACGGATTCTTCCGCGTTGTGGATTCTCGCGGCAACATCATGTCCGACAAACTGGACGTCCTCAACTACGCGGATTACATCGGCGAAGCTTGCGAGCCGGATAGCTATCTGAAGTCCCCCTACTACAAGCCGCGCGGTTATCCCGAGGGCATTTACCGCGTGGGGCCGCTGGCCCGCCTGAACATTGCCGACCGCTGCGGAACCCCCCGCGCCGACCAGGAATGGGCTGAGTTTCGCGAGCTTGACCGCGGTGCGGTGCTGAGCTCGTTCTATTATCATTACGCGCGCCTCATCGAAATCATTTATGGCATCGAGCGTATGGAGCAATTGCTCCAGGGCACGGATATCCTTTCCAAGCACGTTCGGGCTTTTGCCGGGGTCAACAACCAGGAGGGCATCGGGGTGACAGAGGCCCCGCGCGGCACCCTGATTCATCACTACAAAGTGGATGACAATGGGCTAATGATCTGGGCAAATCTCATCATTGCCACCGGCCACAACAATCTGGCGCTCAATCGTGGCGTTCTGCAAGTGGCGAAGCATTTTGTAAATGGCGAAAAGCTCTCGGAAGGGATGCTCAACCGTGTGGAAGCGGTGGTGCGGGCTTTCGACCCATGCCTGAGTTGTTCCACCCACGCCCTGGGACACATGGCCTTGCAAGTTAAACTGCTGGCGCCAGATGGCGAGGTTTTGGACGAATTGCGGCGAGCCTGAAATGGCCAAGTGTGTGCAGGGAAGGCTGTAGAGGATTTAAGTTCTTGTGAGTTTGCTGGATTGGTGACTGGCAAGAGTCAAGGAGTGAGCCCATGGTGACGTTGACCTCAGTTCCGCTGGCGCAAGCCGAACAGGACTTCTTGGATAAGGTAATAGCTGGACAGAGCGGCCACCCCGGCGCTCTGCTGGGTATCCTGGAGAAGGCCCAGGATCACCAACCGCGCAAGTTCCTTTCGCGTGAGACCCTCGAATACATTGCCGCCAAGACGGACACGCCTCTGGCTCGGGTTTACAGCGTGGTCACGTTCTACGCGCTCTTCAACCTCGAGCCGCAGGGAAAGAATACCATCTGTATCTGCCGCGGAACGGCTTGCCACACGCGCGGCTCGCGCGATCTGCTCGAGACCCTGATGTTCAAGCTGGGGTTCCACAACCCCGACGAAGAGCTCGGGGACAAGATCTCACTCAATACCAGTGATGGCATGTATACGCTCCGTACGGTGGCCTGCTTTGGCCAATGCGCGCTTGCTCCGGTGATCGAGGTCAATCACGAAGTGTACGGCCACATGAACGAGCAGACGCTGCAAAGAGAGCTGGAGCATTTGGGAAGGGAGACGGCAAAGAAATGACGCGCATCCGGGATTTGAGCACGTTCAGCACCGTTCGAGGGGCGGGGATGGCCAAGCTTTTGCCTTTCCGCCCTCGCATCGCCGTGGGCATGGGGACCTGTGGCGCCGGCAATGGCGCGGAAGCGGTTTATCACGCCTTTGCCGATGCCATTGACAAGCGTGGCTTGGATATTCTTTTGGCCCGCGTCGGTTGCTTTGGTTTCTGCGCCCAGGAGCCGCTGGTGAATGTTTGGCTCCCCGGCCGGCCCTTGGTGATACTCCACCGCGTGCAGAGCCAGCAAATCGACGAGATTATTGACGACGTCATGATGGGGAACATCCCCACGGACCTGGCTCTCTGCAAGATTGAGGAGTGGGACCATATCACGGCACAGGTCAAATACGGGACCGGCTACGCCAATATTCCTTCCTGGCGAGAAATCCCCTTCTTCAAAGGCCAGAAGAAAATCGTCTTGCGCAATTGCGGGCTCATTAATCCTGATGATGTGGAAGAGTACATCGCGGTGGGCGGATATCAGTCGCTCTACAACGTGCTCATCGATAACCGGCCGGACGTAGTCATTGAGCAGATAAAAGCCGCCAAACTTCGCGGGCGCGGAGGCGCCGGTTTCTCCACCGGCCAGAAATGGGATTATCTGCGTAAGGGTGTGGCGGAGAGAAAGTACATCATCTGTAACGCTGATGAAGGCGACCCCGGTGCCTACATGAACCGGAACGAAATCGAAAGCGACCCGCATTCGTTGTTAGAAGGAATGCTGATTGCCGGTTTCCTGACCGGCGCCACCATGGGGATTGTTTATGTCCGCGCCGAGTATCCGCTGGCCGTGCACCGCCTGGAACGCGCCATCGAACAGGCCAAAGAATCCGGATTGCTGGGCGACGATATCCTCGGTCGCGGCTTCAATTTCAACATTGAACTCGTGGAAGGCGCAGGCGCCTTCGTTTGCGGTGAAGAAACGGCGCTCATCAGCTCTTTGGAAGGGCATGCCGGGCGCCCCCGGCCGCGCCCGCCCTTTCCCGCGCAAAAGGGTTTGTGGGGATTTCCCACCAACATCAATAACGTCGAGACCTGGTACAACGTAGCGCCCATCATTGCCAAGGGCCCGGCATGGTTCACGGAAACGGGCAGCGCCAAGAGTCCGGGGACCAAGGTTTTTTCCCTGGTTGGCAAGGTCAAGAACACCGGCTTGGTGGAAATGCCTCTCGGGACGCCGCTCAAGACTTTTATCTATGATGTCGGCGAGGGCGCGTCCGGCGGGCACGCCATCAAGGCGGTGCAAACCGGCGGACCTTCGGGCGGTTGTATCCCCCAGGAGATGTTTGACACACCGGTGGATTACGAGACGCTGGCGAAGCTCGGTTCCATCATGGGCTCCGGCGGTATGGTAGTGATGGACGAAGACAACTGCATGGTGGACGTCGCCCGCTACTTCATCGAGTTCACCCATTCCGAGTCCTGTGGCAAGTGCGTACCCTGCCGCGTGGGACTGGACAAGGCCCTCCGCATCCTTAACCAGTTCACCCAGGGAAAGGGAGCAGAAGAGGATCTGACCACGTTGGACGAGTTGGGGCGCATGATTCGAGATACTTCCCTGTGCGGGCTGGGGCAGACAGCGCCCAATCCCGTGCTCACCACCATGCGGCACTTCCGTCATGAGTTTGAAGACCATCTGCGCGCGCATCGGTGCCGCGCCGGCGTCTGCCAGGATCTGGCGCTTTCGCCGTGCGAAAACAGTTGCCCTTTGCACATGAACATTCCCCGCTTCCTCGAGCTCTACAAGGAAGGACGGCTGGACGACGCATTTGAATCCGTCATCCTCGATAACCCCCTGCCGGCGTCCACGGGCCGCGTTTGCCAGCACCCTTGCGATAATCGATGCCGCCGTCACGCCATGGACGAAGCGGTGAACATGCGCGAAGTGCACCGGCTGATCGCGGATTCCATCCTCCTTTCGGACCGTTTTGGCGAAATGGCCGAGCGTGTCGCGGCGCGCAAGATGGCGCCCACAGGGAAGAAAATTGCGGTGGTAGGAGCGGGTCCCACGGGCCTGACCGCGGCGTTCTACCTTGCCCTGTTCGGTCACGAAGTTACGATTTATGAGTCGCACTCGGAAGCGGGAGGAATGTTGCGGTTTGCGCTGCCCGAATACCGCTTGCCCAAGGCAGTGCTTTCCCAGGAAATCGAATTGATTCGCCGCCTCGGCGTCAAGTTTGTGTTCAACAAAAACGTGGGGACGGATATCACGCTGAACGACCTCGCCATTGATTTCGACGTGGTCTTCCTCTCCATAGGAACCTGGAAGGAGGCCTGGGTTTACCTGCCCGGAACCGAATTGAAAGGCGTGATGCCGGCGCTCCTCTTCCTGGAAGGCATCGCCAAGAACGCCACCATGCCGCTTGGGCAACGGGTGGCGATTATCGGGGGCGGCAATGCCGCCATCGATTCCGCCCGCACGGCCTTGCGCCGAGGCGCCACGGTCACAGTGATCTACCGCCGCGAACGCAAGGACATGCCGGCGATCCAGGAAGAGGTGGAAGCCGCGGAGCAGGAAGGCGCGCACTTTGTTTTCCTGGCCACCCCCCACCGAATCGTGGGAGAAAACGGCGCGGTCAAAGCCATCGAGGTGCTTAAGACGCGCCTCGGTGAGTTCGATTCCTCGGGCCGCCGCCGCCCCATCTCCACCGAAGAAATTCAGAGCTTCAAGTGCGATACCATGATTCTGGCCGTGGGCGAGGCCGTGGACCGCGACTTCTGTAAGGCCTCCGGCCTCAGTATCCGGGAAAACGGCACGCTGGTGTATGACCGCTATACGCTGGAAACCAGCCGCGACAAGTTTTATGCCGGCGGCGACCTGATCTCCGGCGCTTCCAATGTTTCTAACGCCATGGGCTACGGCAAAAAGGCAGCGCGCAATATCGACCAGCGCCTGATGGATGAGACGCGAGTGCAGGAATTGTTGCCGCACTTCGAGTACGACCAGGCGCCGCCTGAACACGTCAGCGAGAGCCGGCGCCATCACCCCCACCCGCTGCCTGCCAAGCAGCGCGTGAAGGACTTCCAGGAAGCGGTTCTGCCGCTGACCGCCGAAGAAGCCGTGGAAGAGGCCAGCCGCTGCCTGCGCTGCGACATTAAAGATAACGGCGTCGTGGCCAATCACCGGTAGGGCAGCGGCTAGTGGTTAGTGGCTAGTTGACAGTGACGAGCCACTACCCGCTGACCACTAACCGCTTCTTAAAGAGGGAGACATCGACATGCCGCAGGAACTTTCAGTTCGGATCGACGGCGAGCTTTGCCGGGCCAGTGAAGGCCAGACGATCCTCGACGTCGCTCGCGCCAACAAGAAGTACATCCCCACGCTCTGCTTCCTCGAGGGGCTGAGCCCGTCGGGCTCCTGCCGCCTCTGCCTGGTCGAGGTCGCGGGGGTGGGGCGTCTATTGCCCGCATGTACCACGCCCATCCAGAACGGCATGTCGGTGAATACCAACTCCGAAAAGCTCTTGCGGCATCGCCAGATGGCGATGGAGTTTCTGCTGCTGGAACGCAACCACTACTGCTCCGTTTGCGTTTGCAACAATCACTGCGAATTGCAAGCGATGGCCCAGCGCCTGGGAGTGACCCACGTCCGCTTCCCTTACAACTATCCCCGGCTGCCGGTGGATGTTTCGCATGAGCGCTACATCCTGGACCACAACCGATGCATTCTCTGCACGCGTTGCGTCCGGGTGTGCGCCGAAGTCGAAGGAGCGAATGTGTGGGAAATCAGCGCGCGGGGCATCAACTCGCGCCTGGTTTCGGACCTTGACCGGCCGTGGGGGGAGTCGAAAGCGTGCACCAAATGCGGCAAGTGCGTCCAGGTGTGCCCTACCGGGGCGCTGGCGGAGAAAGGTCTGGCGGTGGAAGAAATGACCAAGAGCAATGAGAACATCAAGTGGCTTGCTGCCAAACGGGGAGTTCACGCATGAAGAAAGCGAAACTGGCTACGATGTGGCTGGACGGTTGCTCCGGATGCCACATGTCGATCCTGGATATTGACGAGGCTATTGCCGCGGTCGCACAGAAGGCCGATATCGTCTACGGCCCGCTGGTCGATGCGCAGGAGTTTCCCGAGGATGTGGATGTGACAATCGTCGAAGGCGCCGTCTCGAACCAGGACGATTACGAGAAAATCAAGTACGTTCGCGAGCGCACACGCCTGCTGGTGGCCCTGGGAGATTGCGCGGTTACTAGCAATGTTCCGGCCATGCGCAATCCCATTCCCGTTAAGAAACTCCTGGAGAGGATTTACGTCCAGGGTGTCGACGAGAAGCCGCGCATCCCCACCGACGGCGTTCCGTCCCTGCTGAAGCGCGCCGTACCCCTGCATGAGGTGGTGAAGGTGGACTTGTTTGTGCCCGGGTGCCCACCCCCTGCTGCGGCTATCGGCTACGTCCTGGGTGAGTTGCTCGACGGGCGTATGCCTGACTTGAGTGCGAAGGTGAAATTCGGGTAAAGAAATCGGGTCATCGGATGATCGGGCCATCGGCTCATTGAATGGCCGCAATCGGCCGCATGGAAATAGGATTCAATGACCCGATGACTCAATAACCCGATGACCCGGTGGCCCGACCGTTAAGAGGAGTCCTGATGAAAAAGATCATGATCGACGCCGTCACGCGCATCGAGGGCCATGCCAAAATCTCGATCCAGCTTGACGATAGCGGCCAGGTGGCGAGTACACAACTCCATATCACGCAGGTGCGGGGGTTTGAGAAATTCACTGAGGGCCGCCCGTATTACGAGATGCCTTCCATCACGGCGCGTATTTGCGGCATCTGCCCCGTCAGCCATCTACTGGCTTCCTCCAAAGCCTGCGATGCCATCATGAGCGTCCGCATCCCTGAAACCGCGGCGCTGCTGCGGGAGGTTCTGCATTGCGGACAGTTCGTGCAATCGCACGCCCTGAGCTTCTTCCACCTTTCCTCGCCTGATCTACTGCTGGGGATGGATTCGGACCCTGCGCGCCGCAACGTCCTCGGCGTCCTGGAAAAGTTTCCCGACATCGCTCGTGACGGCATCGCCCTGCGCAAGTTTGGGCAGCAGGTGATCGAAGGTCTCGCCAAAGAACGCATCCATCCCTCCTGGACAGTCCCGGGCGGTGTGAACGCTCCCCTGCAACCCGCCGTACGCGACAGAATTCTTGCCGGCTTGCCCGACGCCAAGGCTACGGTCCGGCGCACGCTGAAGTTTTTCAAGGGAGTGCTGGATCAGTTCAAGGAGGAAATCGAGTTCTTTGGGAACGCCCCCACTATGTATGCAGGCTTGGTGGATGCGGCAGGGAAACTCCAGCTTTACGACGGCGGCATCCGGTTTAAGGATGCGGATGGCAAGATTGTTGCGGATCACGTTCCGGCTGGTGATTACAAGAATCTCATCGGCGAGGCGTCACTTACCAATTCGTACTTGAAGGCGCCTTATTTCAAACCCGTCGGGTTCCCGGACGGCGTTTACCGCGTCGGACCTCTCGGGCGGCTGAATGTCGCAAAGAGTTGTGGAACGCCCATGGCCGATGGGGAGTTCACTGAATTCCACCAGCGTTTGGGAAAGATCGTGCCGAGTTCCTTCCATTTCCATTATGCCCGGCTGATTGAAGCCCTTTATGGACTGGAGCGCATGGAAGCGCTGCTAAATGATCCGGCGGTTCTGGGTAAGCAGATTCGCGCTCACGCGGGCGTGAATAACTTGGAAGGCGTGGGCATGATCGAAGCGCCGCGCGGCATTTTGATTCATCATTACAAGGTGAACGAGGAAGGCGCCATTACCTGGGCGAATCTCATCGTGGCCACGGGGCATAACAATCTGGCCATCAATCGCAGCATCGACCAGGTCGCCAGGCATTTTATTGACGGCAAGCACCTGAAAGAGGGGATGCTGAACCGCGTTTCCGCCATCGTCCGCGCCTATGACCCCTGCTTTAGCTGTTCCACCCATGCCTCCGGCCAAGTTCCTTTGCACATTCAATTGCTGGGACGTGAGGGGGCCTTGCTGGATGAATTGAGAAGTCAATGAAGAAGTCCGGACCCCGGACTCTAATCATAGGATATGGTAACCCGCTGCGGAGCGACGACGGCTTTGGCTGGCACGCCAGCCGATTGCTTGCCCAGGCACTTGCCGGCCAAGGCATCGGGGTCATTACCTGTCATCAACTTACGCCCGAGCTTGCCGAGGCGCTCAGCCATTGCCGCCGCGCCGTGTTTATCGATGCCGCCGCTGAGGGAAAGCCGGGTGAAATCCACCGCCGCGCGGTTCGCGTGCAAGCCCCTACTTCAGCATTTACCCACAGTTGCACGCCATCCAGGCTGCTCGCCAGCGCCAAGCAGTTGTTTGGTCATTGCCCGCAGGCGGTCGTCATCACGGTATCCGCGCAGTCTTTTGCGTTTGGAGAATCACTCTCGCCAATGGTTTCTGCTGCCCTCCCAGACGCCGTAAAGCAAGTATGTAAGTGGCTGGGGCGTGCCGGTGTAAAAGATGCTTCTCACCAGGGAGGTGCGGAGCACGGAGATCTGAATACAAAAGGTCTTTCCTCAGCGCCTTAGCGCCTCTCCAACAAGCATGAATCGCGTGATTTGACCCAAAAATAGCGAGGCAAATTCTGCTCTGGCGCAAAGTGTTCCCACTACTCGCCAAGTCTTGAACGGGCCGAATGCCAAACAAGCTGCTGAGAAATTCTACGGGTCTTCAGAACCATCAGGATAAGTCCATAAGTTGCCCCGCAGGTGTAGAAATTTTCCGCACCGAATTGCACTCGAGTCCCATTTCGAATGGTTGGGGCGGCGGCATTGATAATAATTCTTACATTTCATTCATGTTCCGACAAAATAACCGGAAATACATACCCCGCAGTCCCCTTGGCCCGCGCTTTGCAAGCAATTCCTTTCTAGGCCCGTTTCGACGGGGGTGTAGATTAGTGACGACCTCGGCCACGCCTGCGAACCTTCAGTTATTCCACACTCACTTTACTATTCCACTCAACAAGAGTTGTCAGAGCTGTCGTCATGCTTCGCCTGTGAACCAGGGGAGGGAACCCGAATGGCGGTAAAGAGTCTGATCAAATACGAGATTGAACGGGACCCGGCGTTTGCCAAGTGGGTGACCGGCGTCATGGGCGGAGAACGCATCCGCAACTGCATTCAATGCGGACTTTGCAGCGCCAGTTGTCCGCTATCGCCTTACATGGACTTCACTCCCCGGCGCTTGATTCACATGGCGCGCGAGGGATTCAAACGGGACGTCCTGGAGAGTTTCACCATCTGGCTGTGCACGAGTTGCTATTCCTGTACGGTGGAATGCCCGCGGCGTATCCGGGTGACCGACGTCATGTACGCGCTGAAGAGGCGCGCGATCGAAGATGGCGTCTTTCCCCGGCGCTTTCCCATTCCGGTCCTCGCGAGCGAGTTCGGAAATATGATCCGGAGGAATGGCCGGGTAACAGAGTCGTGGTTGGTCGTGCGAGTCTTCTTGAAGACCGCGATCATGAGGTTATTGGGGATGTCCAAGTTAGGGACCAAACTTTTCCTCACCGGGCGCATGGAGATTGTGCCTGCAACCATTAAAGGTCGCAAACAACTTCAGAACATGCTGGACGCCGTTGAGGCTCACAAGAAGGAGGTGGCGGCGTGAAGCGATACCTCTACTACCCCGGTTGTTCGCTGCGAGGAACAGGCAAGGCGTATGAAGAATCGCTGCTAATGGTTTTCAAGGCACTGAACATCGAACTGGAAGAACTTGAGGATTGGAATTGCTGTGGCGCCACGGCTTACATGGCCATCGATGAGGTGAGTTCCTTCGCCTTGGCAGGGCGGAACCTGGCCATTGCGGAGAAAAAGAATCTCGACCTTCTGGCGCCGTGCAGTGCCTGTTTTCTGGTCCTCAACAAAACACAGCGTTACATCAAGGAATACCCAAAGGTTGCGGAGACGCTGGCGCACGGCTTCAAGGCCGCCGGCCTTGAGTACCATGGCACCGCCAAGGTCCGGCATCCCCTTGATGTTCTCATCAACGATATTGGAATGGATCAGATCAAGGCGTGCATCAAGACGCCGCTCACCGGACTCAAAGTGGCGCCGTACTATGGCTGCCAGATCGTTCGTCCCTACGCCACTTTCGATCTGATGTACTACCCCGTCACGATGGACAAACTCCTGCGGGCGGTAGGCGCGGAAGTTGTCGACTACCCCCTGAAAACGCGCTGTTGCGGGGGAAGCCAAAAGGGGACGCTGCCGGAAGTCGGCCTCTCGCTCATTCACATTCTCCTGAAGGAAGCGCGCCGTCGCGAGGCGCACATCGTTTCCACCATCTGCCCGCTCTGCCAATTCAATTTGGATGCTTTTCAAGATGAAGCCAGCAAGAAGTATGGCGAAATCTCCATGCCGGTCGTCTATTTCACCCAACTCCTCGGCCTGGCATTTGGCTTTTCCGCCAAGGAACTCGGGCTCGAACGTAATATCGTGGCGGCCAAGCAAACGTTGGCAAAATACGCGCCAGCAGCAGCGTAGCTACAGATGAATGCGCAACGCGAGGTGAAACCAATGGAAGCTGGGAATGGTCATTTGCGAATTGGCGTCTATGTCTGCCATTGCGGGACAAACATTGCGGCCACGGTGGACGTTAAGGCGGTGGCCGAATACGCGGCAGGCTTGCCGGGGGTGGCGGTGGCGCGCGAGTACAAGTACATGTGCTCCGACCCCGGGCAGGAGCTGATCAAGCAGGACATTGAAGAGCTCAAGCTGAACCGGGTGGTGGTTGCATCCTGCTCGCCCTTGCTGCACGAAGAGACGTTTCGCGGCGCGGTGGCGAAAGGCGGCCTGAATCCCTTTTGCTTCCAAATGGTGAATATTCGCGAGCACGATTCCTGGGTGCATTTGGATCACCAGAAGGCGACGGAGAAGGCCAAGGCCTTGCTGCGCGCGGCCATCCGGCGCGTGGCTCTGCACAAACCGCTGGTGAAGAAGCGCGTACCCATCGATCCCAACGTGCTGATTGTGGGCGGCGGCATTGCGGGAATCCACGCCGCCTTGACGCTGGCCAACGCCGGCAAGCACGTTTACCTGGTCGAGCGCGAACCCACCATTGGTGGGAACATGGCGAAATTCGATAAGACGTTTCCCACCCTTGATTGCGCCGCGTGCATCCTTACCCCCAAAATGACGGCGGTGAAGAAGCATCCCAATATCACCCTATGGACGCTTTCCGAGGTGACCCAGATGCAAGGGTATGTGGGGAATTTCGAAGTCGCCGTCACGCGCCACCCTCGGTACATCAATGAGGAGCTTTGCGTTGGCTGCCTGGAGTGCATCGAGGGGTGCGTTTACAAGCAAGCGAAAGTATCCGATGAATTCAATCTGGGTTTGGGCAAACGCAAGCCCATATACATTTCCTTCCCCCAGGCCGTGCCCCAAATCCCCGTCATCGACCCGGAAACTTGCATCGACTTCAAGAGTGGGCGCTGCAAAAAGACTTGCATCGAGGCTTGCGGCGACCGTCACGCCGTGGATCTGAAGCAACAGCCCAAACTGGAAACGATCAAGGTAGGGGCTATCATTTTGGCCACGGGATATCAGCCCTTTGATGCCCGCAAAGTTCCTGATTATGGCTACGGCGTGTATCCCAACGTCTACACAGCTCCCGAGGTGGAACGCTTGATCAACGCCTCGGGCCCGACCGGCGGGGAGGTGATTATGCGCGATGGCCGCAAGCCGCAGGCCATCGGAATCATCCACTGCGTGGGTTCCCGCGATGAAAACACCAACAAGTGGTGCTCGCGCGTCTGCTGCATGTACAGCTTGAAGCTGGCGCACTTGCTCAAAGAGCGCACGGGCGCGGAGGTTTATCAATTCTACATTGATATGCGGGCGCCGGGTAAGGCGTACGAGGAGTTCTACCACCAGCTTTTGGCGGAAGGTGTTCACATGATCCGCGGCCGGGTGGCAGAGGTCACGGACTGGGCAATGACCAAGGAAGAGGAAGGGAAGCTGGTGATGCGTGCGGAGGATACGCTGATTTCGTTTGTGCGGCGCGTGCCCGTGGACATGGTGGTGCTGTCCGTGGGGTTGGTCCCCCAGGAAGACGCCAAGGACGTTCGCCGCCTGTTCAATATTAGTTGCTCCACGGAGGGCTGGTTCCTGGAGCGCCATCCTAAGCTTGCTCCCGTGAACACCTTCACGGACGGCATTTTCATCGCCGGCGCTTGCCAAGCTCCCAAGGATATTCCCGATTCGGTGGGGCAGGCAGGCTCCGCCGCCGCCGAAGCCATGGTGCTGATTGACACCGGTTACGTCGAAATGGAGCCCAACACGGCATACATCGTGGAAGAGGAATGCTCTGGTTGCAAGACGTGCGTTCCGCTCTGCCCGTATTCGGCAATATCCTTCCTCGCGGATAAGAAGGTGGCGCAAATCAACGAGGTCGTTTGCAAGGGCTGCGGAACCTGCGTGGCAGCCTGTCCATCGGGCACTATCAAACAGAACCTCTTCGAAGACGAAGAGATTTTCGAAGAGATCCAGGGGGTGCTTGTTTAGGGGTTAGGGAATAGGGATCAGGGGTTAGGAATTTGGGGTTAGGTGGCGATCGGGGGTTTGGAGTTGGGGGCGGGATTAGGGATGAGCGAGGAAGATGGAGGGGGGGTCGGCGTGAAGACGTAGGGATGAAGACTAGGGATGTGGATCGCGAGTCCACGCTTCCTAACCCCTAATCCCCAACCCCTAATCCCTAACCCCTGCTCTAAGGAGGGTCCATGGGTGAGTCGAAGGCGGAATTGGTTCAGGTGAAGACGAACGGTTTTGAACCGAAGATCGTGGCGTTCTTCTGTAATTGGTGCACTTACCTTGCGGCTGACTTGGCGGGAACCTCACGCGTTAAGTACGCTCCGAATATTCGCGTCATACGAACCATGTGTTCGGGCCGGGTGGATCCGCAATTTGTGCTCGACGCCTTTGCCCGCGGCGCCGACGGCGTGCTGATCGGGGGTTGCCACCCGGGGGATTGCCATTACCAGGAAGGCAATTACAAAACCCTGCGCCGCGTACACATGCTCCGGCGCGTTTTGCACGAGATGGGGATCGAGGATGCGCGCTTCCGCCTGGAGTGGATTTCCGCCTCGGAAGCCGAGCGCCTGAAAGCGGTGGTGAACGATATGGTGGAAAAGGTCCGCGCGTTGGGGCCGCTGCGACTGGCGGTAAAGCCGGAGCACTCGCCGGAGGAGATCGCGGCGTGAGGCGTGGAAAAATTGCCGAATGCCGATTGTCGATTTTGCGCAATCGGCAATCGGCTATCGAAAATCGGCAATGTTGCTTTTCACCCCTCGCTGCACTCGGGAGGAATCATGACGGAACCTGCACCAGCACCCAAGAATGAAAAACCCAAGGTCGCCTTCTATTGGTGCGCCTCGTGCGGCGGCTGCGAGGAGACCGTTCTGGACCTCGACGAAAGAGTTCTGGATGTCGTCGCGGCAGTGGACATCGTTTTCTGGCCCGTGGCGCTCGATTTCAAACGGCACGATGTGGAAGCCATGCTGGACGGGTCCATCCTGGCGGCTTTCGTAAACGGTGCCGTTCGTTCCAGCGAGCAGCAGGAGATGGCTCACCTGCTTCGCCGGAAGGCCAAGGTGCTGGTGGCCCTCGGTTCGTGCGCTCAACTTGGAGGCATCCCCGGGTTGGCGAACCTCTCGTCACTTGAGGGTGTTCTTGAGTCCTCTTACTGTGAGTCGCCCTCGACGGTGAATCCGGGGAGGATGTTCCCGAAGACTCTGCACAAGGAGAATGGATTCTCCGTAACTTTACCGGAGCTCTTTGACACCGTCTGCGCGCTCGACCAGGTGGTGGACGTGGATTACTACCTGCCCGGTTGCCCGCCTACACCGAAAATCCTGTGGGATGCCGTCCACGTTCTGTTGAGCGGGAACCTGCCGCCTAAAGGCACCGTGCTCGCTCCCGATCGCGCCCTTTGTGACGAATGCCAACGCAAGGACACTCGCCCTGAGAAGCTCACCCTGAAAGAGTTCAAGCGGCCTCAGGATGTAATCATCGATGAGCAGACGTGCCTTCTTGCGCAAGGCGTAGTCTGCATGGGGCCTGCGACCCGCAGCGGTTGCGAGGCGCTTTGCCCGCAGGGCAACATGCCGTGCACGGGATGCTTCGGCCCCACCAGCCGGGTTCGCGATTACGGGGCAAAGGCCTTGTCCGCGATCGCTTCCATTATCGACAGCAACGACGAAGGCGAAATCGAGAAGATTGTGCAAACGGTTCCCGACCCGGTCGGAACGTTTTACCGGTATAGCTTGCCGACTTCAATGCTGCGCCGAAAGAAGATGAACGTTTAAGCCCGAGGCCTGGAATCGGCCATGCTCTTGGTCTAAACACGAAGACCGGAGCCACGTTGAAGCGGCGAGTTAAGAACGTTAACACAGAGAGCACGGAGTTGGCTTCGTGCGGCAGGGCCGCAACCAACCGGATCTCGTAGGGGCGCGCTACGAGTTGACGAATGAAATTGAGGTGAGAAGTCATGGCTGAGAATGAAACTTCTGGTCGACGCATTACGATCGATCCCATCACCCGCCTCGAGGGCCATGGGAAAATCGAGATCTTCCTCAACGACCAGGGAAACGTTGATCGCGCCTTCTTTCAGGTCCCGGAATTGCGCGGGTTCGAGAAGTTCGCGCAAGGGCGCCCTGCCGAGGACATGCCGCAGATTACCTCGCGGATTTGCGGGGTCTGCCCCACCGCGCACCACATGGCATCCACCAAAGCCTTGGATGCTCTATACCGGATTGACCCGCCGCCGGCGGCAAAGAAGATTCGCGAATTGTTCTACTCCTGTTTTGTCGTTGAGGACCATGCGCTTCATGTGTACTTCCTGGGCGGCCCGGACTTTATTGTGGGACCGAAGGCCCCGGCATCCGAACGCAACGTGCTCGGCGTCATTGCCAAGGTGGGCATCGAGGTCGGCCAGAAAGTGATTGGGATGCGCCGGAAGTTGCGTGAGATCATGACGGCGATTGGCGGCAAGCCTGTCCACCCCGTGCTGGGATTGCCCGGAGGAGTCGCCAAGCACATCAGTGCCGCCGAACAGGAAAAGATCAAGCAGGTGGCCAAAGAGGCTGTCGACTTTGGCAAGTTCACGCTGGAGACCTTCCGGAAACTGGTGCTGGAAAACGGCGAGTACGTGGACATGATTCGCTCCGACGCCTATACCCATCGAACCTATTACATGGGAATGGTGGACCAGGCCAACAAAGTGAATTTCTACGATGGGTCCGTCCGTGTGGTCACTCCCGCCGGTGGTGAGTGGAACAAGTTCGCTCCGGCCAAATATCTCGACTACATCGCTGAACACGTGGAGCCCTGGAGCTACATCAAGTTTGCCTATCTTAAGCCGCTCGGGTGGAAGGGTTTTACCGAGGGAGCGGAGAGCGGCGTCTACTGCGTGGCCCCACTAGCCAGGCTGAACGCGGCGGAGGGAATGGCCACCCCCTTGGCGCAGGAAGCGTACGAGCAGTATGTTGCTTTGCTAGGAGGCAAGCCGGTCCACCACACCTTGGCGAACCATTGGGCACGCGTGATTGAACTCCTCTATGCGGCGGAACGGCTGGAAGAGCTTTCCAATGACCCGGAGATCACGAGTCCGGAAATCCGCACGCTGCCCACCGAGATCCCGCGCGAGGGTATCGGCGTGGTCGAGGCTCCCCGCGGGACCTTGATTCATCATTACCAGACCGATGAAAAAGGGCTGATCACAAAAGCCAACATGATTGTGGCCACCCAAAACAACGCCGCGCGCATGGCGATGAGCGTCGAGAAGGCCGCCAAAGGCCTCATTTCCGGCGGGACCGTCTCCGAAGGCCTCCTAAACATGGTGGAGATGGCTTTCCGCGCCTACGACCCCTGCCACGGCTGCGCCACCCATTCGCTGCCCGGAAGCATGCCACTGTTGGTCCGTGTGCATGACAGCAGCGGAAATATCCAATCGACCCTGCGACGCGATTGGGACGGAAAAACCCGGCGGAGCTAATAGTGGAGTCCGAAGTCCGATGTCTAAATCAGATGCGTTTATTCTGAATTCCGGCTTCTGACTCCTACCGTACTGCATCACTCCTTCAATTGGGCGGTTTCCGAGTTTGGTTTTTCTTTTCCTTGAGCCCCTTATAAGACTGCCAGCCGTTGAGTCTTCTTGGCTATGGCGTGTTACAATTCCCGCTGTGTGTATATTTCGGTTACTGGAAGGGAAAGCGCTCGGGGTAAGGCGAGACATGTGGGTGGATCAGCAGCCGCGAAGAGATGCGACCGGAAAGCGTTGACACTTCCGCATCTGGCATGACGTCTGGACTAAGGCAAAAGTCGTCAGCGCTGAACGACTCTTCTTCTGGGACGACAAGAAGACTAGTATTACCATTCCCACCTGGGTCAACGGTGCATTTCTCTCGCGTGAAGATGCTAATGGGAAAACTAGTTGCAGATCCTGCCTTTCGGAGATTGCATCGAAGGGATATGCGGTTCCCTTTGAAAAGGTATTATTTAGAGTACGGAGCATTCCCAGAGGAAAAGCCGAATTGAGACACAATCGACAATCCACACACGTCTCTTTTGGACCTCGGACCTCGGACTCCGGACCTCGGACTTTCTTTGATGCTACGCATCCTCTGCCTCGGTAACGAGTTACTCGCCGACGACGCCTTTGGCCACGTCGCGGCGGAAGAGCTTCAGCGGCGTTTCCCCCAGATGGACGTGATTTTCACCACCGATTCCGGCTTCCATCTCCTTGATTATCTTGCTGAAATTGAGGTTCTCGTGGTTGTGGACAGTATTCAGACGGGCAGCGTTCCCCCCGGAACCCTATACGTACTGCGCAGTTCGGACATGAAGTCCATCTCCGGACCCTCGCCCCATTACGTCGGACTGCTTGAGACCCTCCAGTTGGCCAGGGAATTGCTACTTAATGTCCCGAAGGAAGTCATTATTTTGGCGGTGGAGGCTGCGGACTGTTTGACGTTAGGTGGCAAGATGCATGACGCGGTCAAATCGACCGTGGGGTTGGTTGTCGAGCTGGTAGCGGAAATTGCGCAAGGCGTGAAGCCAGCCGACGTCAACCAAAACCAAGATTCCGGGGACGGTTTAAAGCGGGCCATTGCGGTCGTGTGCGCCCGCTGGGGTTCGGATCGGCTTGTGGTCATATAACGTCCCCGGATTATTTCCCACCCTTCTGTTCCTCCCCCCAGAAATGAGCGACAATGTGTCTGGCGATTCCGGGCAAAGTTCTGTATAAAGAAGACCGCGCGGGGACGTTGATCGGCGGCGTGGATTTCGGCGGCATCACGCGCGAGGTTCAGTTGGACTTTGTCCCCGAGGTGGAAGTGGGCGAATACGTAATCGTCCACGTGGGCTTCGCCCTGAGCCGGCTAGACGCGGATGAGGCCGCGCGGACACTCGCGTTGCTCAAAGAAATGGGAGCGCTCGATGCCGAACTGACAAGTGACGAGTGAGAAGAAGGATTGCCGATTTTCGATTGCCGATTGCCGATTGACGAAAACCAAGGCCGTCAATCGCCATTCATCAATCGGCAATCGGCAAGGAACAGTCGAAGATCAGCAATCGAAAATCGGCAATCGGCAATCCCCTCAAGCTTCGGACCTTAGTTTATGAAATACATTGATGAGTATCGCGATGCGAGCCTCGCGCGTCCGCTGATTGCCGAGATTGCGAGGCGGGTGACGCGGCCGTGGGTTTTGATGGAGATCTGTGGTGGCCAAACGCACACGCTAATGCGTTATGGCATCGATGAAGTTCTCCCTCCGCAAGTTGAGCTGGTTCATGGCCCCGGATGTCCGGTTTGCGTAACCCCGCTTGAGGTTATCGATAAGGCGCTGGCGATTGCCTCGCTGCCGAACGTTACGCTGGTTTCCTATGGCGATATGCTGCGCGTGCCCGGCTCGCACACGGACCTATTCCACGTGAAGGCGGACGGCGGCGATGTGCGTGTTGCATACTCACCCATGGATGCGTTGAAGGTTGCGCGCGCCAATCCCACGCGACGGGTGGTTTTTCTCGGCATCGGATTTGAAACTACCGCGCCCGCCAATGCCATGGCTGTTTGGCAAGCGGCTCGCGAAGGTTTGAAGAACTTTTCCATGCTGGTGTCGCAGGTTCTGGTGCCCCCTGCCATCCGGATGTTACTGGAATCTCCCCAGCACCGGGTGCAGGGATTCATTGCTCCCGGCCACGTTTGCACGGTGATGGGTTTGGAGGAGTACGTGGCCCTCAGCCGCGATTTTCATGTTCCCATTGTGGTGGGCGGATTTGAACCTGTGGATCTGCTGGAAGCTATTTCCATGTTGGTGGCGCAATTGGAGGGGGGCCGAGCGGAAGTGGAGAATCAGTACGCCCGTTCCGTGGCGCGGGAAGGGAATCGCCCGGCGCAGCAAATCATGGCAAGAGTTTTCGAGGTGTGTGATCGCAAGTGGCGAGGCATCGGGTCGATCCCCGGCAGTGGTTTGAAGTTGCGCGAGGAGTTCGCTGCCTTCGACGCGGAAAAGGTTTTTGACGTCGCGGCGCAGGACACAGATGAGCCCGCCGAATGCATCAGCGCCCTGGTGTTGCAGGGGTTGAAAAAACCTCTGGATTGCCCCGCTTTTGGCAAGCGATGTACGCCCGCGAATCCGCTCGGTGCGCCCATGGTTTCGTCGGAAGGCGCGTGCGCAGCCTATTATCAGTATCGCCGTTTCGCGAGCTAGCGGACGGATTGGCAATGGGTCCAATTGATTTCGCAACGGCGGGCTTGCCTCGTCAACTGGCGACATAAAGCTATCTCGACACCATTGATTCACCCTGGAGTCATTTTCTGAGCACTGATGGTCCAAGTCGGACGGCAGAATACATGGCCCTATTCCGCGCGATGGAGACGGCGAATGCGGGCGGCAAGCGCCTCTTTGCCGACTCCTTGGCGGCAAGCTTTCTCCGGCCATCGCTCAAGCTGGCGTTGCATTTAGCGAGCCTCCCGGTTGTAGGAAAAGGGATCCCGAAGTTTATCGACCATCATTGGCCGGGGGCTCGAACTTCCGGTGTCGCACGGACGCGACTGATTGATGACTTGATGATGGAAGCGTTCCAAAGCGGTCTAGAACAAGTCGTAATCCTCGGAGCTGGCTTTGACGCCCGGCCGTATCGGCTGGTTTGCCCCAGGACCACCCGATTTTATGAAGTCGATCAACCGAGCACCTCCCGAACCAAGCGGCGTATGATTGCGGAGCGCCTCGGCGCTCTGCCCCCGGATGTTGCGTTTGTTGAGGTCGATTTTGATCGGCAGGAATTAGGGCCTGCGCTTACGCACGCCGGGTTTCGACAACGGCAACCAACCTTCTTTCTTTGGGAAGGCGTGACCAATTACCTTATGGAGAACGCTGTTGACTCCACTCTTCGGTGGATCGGCTCATCTCTGCCTCCAAGCCAACTCGTATTCACTTACGTGGACAAGGATGTGATCGATGCTCCAGCGTCCTTTACAGGTACTCAGCGACTAGGCCGGACGCTGGCGCGCTCCGGCGAGCGCTGGACGTTCGGGCTGCACCCGGCCGAAATACCGGCATATCTGGCGGCGCGTGGCCTGGAACTGATCGGGGATCTCGGCGCAGCCGATTATAGGACGCGGTATCTCGGCAGCCCTGGAGTAGGATATGAATTCTACCGTGTGGCGATTGCGCGCGTTGCCGGGGGACAAAGAGAGTCCGAGGTCCGGAGTCCGGGGTCCGGAGTCGGTGGCAGAGAAACCATGAACGTGTGACCTATGACGAGGGGCAGGCCAGCCAGGACCGAAACTCCAGGCTCGAAAATATTCGCGAGTATCGCGTTCGGTTGCTCGTCACTTCATTGCCGACTCCGGACTTCGGACCCCGGACTCTGATATGGTTAACGTATGAAACCAGCAAAACCCGAAGGCACGGAAGGCTTGACCTCGGACTTCGGACCTCGGACTTCGGACCCTGCTCCTCTAGCTTCGGACTCGACGTTGGAACAATTCACCTGCCCGGTCCCTTTGCCCGCGCAAGGTAAGGTATTGCTTGGGCACGGCAGCGGTGGCCGTTTGAGCGCCGAGCTGCTGCAAAAAGTGTTTCTGCCTGCTTTCCAAAATCAAGTTCTAAATAGCCTGAACGACCAGGCCATCGTGCAGGTGGATGGAGCGCGGCTGGCCTTCACCACCGATTCGTTTGTGGTCAAACCTCTGTTTTTCCCCGGAGGAGATATCGGTTCGCTCGCGGTCAATGGTACGATTAACGACTTGGCCATGGGCGGGGCCGAGCCGCTTTACCTCAGTGTTGCATTTATTCTCGAGGAGGGTCTGTCACTCGAGACCCTGCAACAGGTGGTAACATCCCTCAGCCGGGCGGCGCAGGAAGCAGGAGTTGTGGTCGTCACCGGTGACACCAAAGTGGTAGAAAAAGGCAAAGGTGACGGGCTCTTTATCAATACCTCGGGAATTGGCCGCGTGCTTCCTGGCATCAACCTGTCAGCGGACCAGGCTCGACCCGGCGATGCCATCATTCTAAGCGGGTCGATCGGAGATCACGGCATTACAATTCTTTCCCAACGCGAAGGGTTGGAGTTCGAAAGTCCAATTGTAAGTGACTGCGCAGCGCTGCATACACTGGTGGCGGTCATGCTGGAAGCGAGCCCGGCCATTCGCTGCATGCGCGACCCCACTCGCGGCGGCCTGTCCAGTGCGTTAAACGAAATTGCCACCCAGTCACGCGTGGGGATGGAGCTTGACGAATCGAGAATCCCCATTCAGGAAGCCGTGCGCGGCGCGTGCGAACTGCTCGGGCTCGATCCCCTCTACGTGGCGAACGAAGGAAAACTGGTGGCCATTGTGGACACGGCACACGCGGAACAAATCCTGGCCGCCATGCGCGCGCATCCTCTAGGGAAGCAGGCGCGAATCATCGGGCGTGTGTCCCAGGCGAATGCGGGCATGGTGTTGATGCGGACATCGCTCGGAACCACGCGCATCGTTGACATGCTCTCGGGTGACCAACTACCGAGGATTTGTTGAAGCACTGGCGAGAGGTGGAATTGTCGATGGCCGATTGCCGATTTTCGATTTTGCCCAATCGACAATCGGCAATCGAAAATCGGCAATTCTGATTGTCACATATCACCTCTCACTGTCCATTGCGCCATGCACGAACTGGGTATTGCGAGTGCCATTCTCGATGCAGTACGCAGCGAGGCGGACAAACGCCCCGGCGCCCACGTGACCAAAGTCGGCGTGCGTATTGGAGCGCTGTCCGGGGTGGAGCCGGAGGCGCTGAGTTTTGGCTTCGACGTCCTGGTGCAGGGGACTGATCTTGAACCCCTCGCGCTCGTGATCGAGTCCGTTCCGCGGCGCCAACGGTGTCCCGCCTGCGACATTACTTTTGAGGTGACGGAGGATAACCTGGCGTGCCCCCGTTGCTCAAGTGGCGAGACGACACTTGCGGGCGGAGAGGAACTTGATCTCGCCTATTTGGAGGTGGAAGATTGATGGATCGTATTCCTCTGGAGAAGAAAGTTCTGAGTGAGAATGATCGCATTGCTGCCCGGTTGCGAGAGAGCTTCCGGGAGCATGGAATCGTGTGCGTGAACTTGATCAGTTCGCCGGGTTCGGGGAAGACCTCGTTGCTGGAGCGAACGCTGGAACGGTTTCCCAAGGGCGCGCGCGTCGCGGTGCTGACCGGAGACATTCAAACCGATAACGACGCGCGGCGGCTCGCGCGTTTTGGATTTCCGGCCAAGCAGATTACCACCGGTGGCACGTGCCATTTGGATGCTCTCCGCGTGGAGCGTGCGCTCGTGGATTGGCCCTTGGAGGATCTGGACCTTCTTATCATCGAAAACGTTGGAAACCTGGTGTGCCCCTCCAGCTATGACCTCGGTGAAGCGGCAAAGATCGTGATGCTGAGTGTTGCCGAAGGCGAAGACAAGCCCTTGAAGTACCCCTCCATCTTTGCGAAGTCTGAACTGCTAATCCTCAACAAGATTGATCTGCTCCCCTACGTCTCCTTTGACATCGCACGGGCACGCGAGTATGCACGGCAGATTCATCCCGGCATGGATATTTTGGAAGTTTCCTGCACCACCGGCCAAGGGCTGGATCAGTGGATCAAGTGGCTCGAACAACGCCGAGAGGCAGTGACCGGCGAGAGAATTGCCGATTGAGGATTGCCAATTTTAGATTGCCGATTGCCGATTGTAAGCCACCACTCTCAATCACCCAAGGCCACTCGAGGTCTACACTGAATGCTGATCAATGAGCGCTAAGGACTTCATCCAAGCCAATCGACAATCGGCAATCGACAATCGGCAATTGCCTGTGCGCAAAGCCATCGAGATCGCAGGTATCGTTCAGGGCGTGGGATTCCGCCCTTTTGTCTTTCGGCTGGCAATTGAAAGCAACCTGACGGGGTTCATTACCAATACTGAGGCAGGCGTTTCCATCGAAGTCGAAGGCAACGCAGAGGCCGTTGAGACGTTTCTCTCGCGGCTGCCGAAAGAAGCTCCGCCCCTGGCGCGAATTACTAATATCGCGGTTGCGGACCGGCCCTCGAATCACGACGCGGAGTTCCGCATCCTGCCGAGCCGCCCCGGGCAGGCGCGCACGGTTTTGATCTCTCCCGATGTGGCTATTTGCGATGACTGCCTGGCTGAGTTGCTCAATCCCAACGATCGGCGATTCCGATACCCCTTCATCAATTGCACCAACTGTGGCCCGCGCTACACGATTGTTCGCGATATCCCCTACGACCGCGCCAAGACTTCGATGGCCGTGTTTCCCATGTGCACGGAATGCCAGCGTGAGTATGATGACCCGCGCAATCGCCGCTTCCACGCCCAGCCGAATGCATGTTGGAAGTGCGGCCCACACGTCGAGTTGTGGGATAACGCAGGGCAACGAATTGAAGTCGCAGATCCCATTCTAAGAGCTGCTGAGTTGCTCGCTGCGGGGCAAATTGTGGCAGTCAAAGGTTTGGGAGGATTCCACCTGGCTGTGGATGCAATGAACGAAACCGCCGTCGCACGCCTGCGCGAAAGAAAGCGGCGGGTGGAGAAACCCTTCGCGATAATGGTGGCGACCCTGGCAGACGCGGAGGACCTCTGCGATTTGGATGATGATGCCCGGAAGCTCCTGCAAAGCCCGGCACATCCCATCGTACTCTCCAAGAAGAAACAACCGGAACGCCTCCCCCCCTGCGTCGCTCCGTTCAATCGCGACCTGGGAGTTTTCCTACCTTACACGCCCTTACATCATCTGCTCTTTGCGGAGAAGCGTTTTTCGGCTTTGGTGATGACGAGCGGGAATATTTCCGAAGAGCCCATCGCCATCGACAATGCGGAAGCGGTGGATCGATTGCACACCCTCGCGGATTCTTTTCTCGTGCATAATCGAGAAATCTTGTTACGCGCCGATGATTCCGTGGTGCGCATCGCGGGCGGCCGCGCGCGGCAGGTGCGGCGGTCGCGCGGTTATGTGCCGACCCCGGTATTCTTGAAGGAAGAGTTACCGCCGGTGTTGGCTGTTGGGGGTGAACTGAAGAATACCATTTGCCTCACCCGCGGCCGCGAGGCCTTTCTGAGCCAGCACAGCGGTGACCTTGAGAACCTTGAGAGCTACAAGTTTTTTGAATCCACCGTGGCGGGCCTCAAACGCATTTTGGAGATTGAGCCGCAATTCCTTGCCTATGACCTTCATCCCGACTATTTCTCCACCCGCTGGGCTCTGGCGCAAGTCGGCATAACGCGCGTCGGGGTTCAGCATCACCATGCCCACATCGCGAGCTGCATGGCGGAAAACCACCTCGACGGCCGCGTCATCGGCATTGCTCTCGACGGCACAGGCTATGGGTTGGATGGAAAAGTTTGGGGCGGGGAAGTCCTGATTTGCGATTACCTTGGGTTGGAGCGCATCGCCCACTTGAACTACATCCCCATGCCGGGAGGCTCATCAGCCATATCAGAACCTAGGCGCATGGCAATCAGTTATCTGTTCAGGCATTTTGGCCGGGCCTTTTGGAATTTGGATATTCCCTTCGTACGTGGACTGGACCGCCACCGGACTGAAACCTTGCTTCGGCTGATCGAGCGCGGCGTCAATTCTCCCCTAACCTCAAGCACTGGCAGGTTGTTTGACGCCGTCGCGGCCCTGGCCGGAGTTCGCGAGCACATCAACTATGAAGCCCAGGCGGCCATTGAACTGGAAGCGGCCATCGATGGGGCGAAAGAGGGCAACGGTTACCCCTTCGCGATTCAAGAAGATGGCGATGGTTGGATTATCGACACTCGCCCGACGTTCCTGGCGCTTGTCCAAGACCTCGCCGAAGGCGTCCCGATCGGTGTTATCAGCCAGCGATTCCACTTGGGTTTTGTGGACATTCTGGCGCGCATGGCGGCACTGGTGCGTGGGCGAACCGGGCTCGACCGGGTTTGCCTCAGTGGGGGGACGTTCCAAAACTGCTTCCTCTCCGAGCACCTTCAAGAGTGCTTGCAGGCAGAGGGCTTCCAGGTCTTCACTCACGCCGAAGTTCCCTGCGGCGACGGCGGCATAAGTCTAGGGCAAGCCGTGATTGCCGCTCATCAGCGAACGGCCTCGTCATAGATTTGCGTGATTAATTCGTTGCGCCAAGGGTTGGCACACGCAATCCCCCGCCGGTCTGCAGGAGGAGAGTCAATCCCTCCTCCGTTGTGATGCTTGCAAGCAGACCGGTTCCTTGTCTCGCCGCAGCCTTCCGATTACTTCCCGAGGTGGATGACAAGCCCGGCGGAATACTCCAGGTCATGAGCTACGCCGGAGATAGGGTAGAAAGGGCCAATGCTCGATGACGAAGGGAGACCATACGTGGGCGAGGTCATTAAGTGGTCTCGCACATCGACCCTGAGAGCGACGTGAGGCAGTAATTTCATATCTACGCCGCCCCCATAGTTAACGCCGATCTTGTTGGCGGCACCGAGCGTGACATTGGAGAAGCCATTGAAAATGTCCGAAGAGGAACCCGGTTGCGAGAAATGGTCGTACTCGAGTCCACCGGCAAGGTAGGGCTTGAGGCCGGCGAAAGACTTCGGGGCGTGAGCGACAAGGTCCCCACTGAACCTCTGGTTGCGGACGCCGTGCTCTGACTCTACGGAAGTGCCAAAATCGCTAGTGAGCCAGGGGTAAGATTGCGCCGCGCTCGTCGCGTCTGTCATCCGTCAGCCGCCAGCGTCTTGTTCCCAACTTTGGATGCTACCCTCTTCTAAAAAGGTTGGTCGAGGCGCAGGTGAAGCCGCTCTGGCGTCCAAAGTCCAAAACTGCGGAAGCGGTTGGCTTGACGGGGTGTATACTGCTGCGGGTCCAGATGCCGGATTGGAAATTCTGGCAACAGAGTTAAAGCGAAGAGGGAGCAAGTTCATGTACGAATTCATATCACTTCAAACTGGCTCGCGCCTGGCAAGCCGAACCTTACTTCTCGTTCTGGCGGCTTTTCCCTTGACGGCCGTGCTGAGCTTGGCGCAAACCCCCGCCTCCGTCGTAACGGGAAATCCGCGAGTAGACAAACTACTCAGCCAAATGACGCTGGAAGAGAAAATTTCGATGATCCACGGGGCGAAGGAACCATCCGCGACGGATCAGGGCCAGGCGGGCTATCTGCCTGGCATTCCGAGGTTGGGTATTCCGTCGCTTCGCATGGCGGACGGCCCTCCCGGCGTGCTCACCCGGCAGTCGGCTACGGGCCTTACCGCCACGATGGGTCTTGCTGCCACCTGGAGCCGCAAAGATGCGGAGCAAAACGGCGTGGTGATCGGCCGCGACGCCCGCTCACTCGGCATTGACGTCGTGCTTCAGCCCTTCATCAATCTCGACAGGGACATAACGTTCATGCGCGGCTACAACACCTACGGTGAGGACCCCTTACTCTCTGGCCAAATCGGCGCCGGCCTCATTCGTGGCATTCAGAGCCAAGGCGTGATGGCCCAGGCCAAGCACTTCATTGCCTACGATGGGGGCGATAACGTCTATGTCGATCCCCAAACCCTGCACGAAATCTACGTCGCGCCCTTTGTCGACGCGGTAGAAGCGGACGTTTCGTCAATTATGTGCTCATACAATAAGGTCAACGGAGCCAGTGCCTGCGGCAACGGCGACATCCTGAATACCATCCTGAAGCAGGAGATGGGCTTCAAGGGATTCGTGACTTCTGATTGGGGGGCGACACACGGCACGCTCTTCATCAACCAGGGCCTCGACCTGGAGATGCCGGGCCCTCTGCCGGGCGCTCCGATCAGTCTTCCGACCTATTTCACGGCCGAGCCGCCGCCCCCTGCCCATCCTCCCGCTCCGACCGACTTGGCGAATGCAGACTTCGGTTTTTCCTTCGGCGGCTTACCGGAGGAGCCACAAAGTCCCTTTCAATTCCCAGACTTCGGGAACGAGCAGGCCCCTGAGGGCATGATTCCCGCCGTGAGGGCCGATGACGTCAAGGAAGAAACGATCACCCGCGCCGTGGGGCGGATCCTCGTGCAGATGGACAAATTCGGCCTGTTGGACGGCAAGGGTAAGCACAACGTGACGCCGGTCCAATCCGCCGCCAACGCGCCCATCGTGCGCAAGACCGGCGAGGACGCCGCGGTGCTGCTCAAGAACCAAGAAGGAGCCCTGCCGCTGAAGCCAGATGACCTAGCCTCCCTGGCCCTGATCGGCCCCGGTGCCGGGCAAACCTTCGCCATCGGCAACCCGGGCGAGAAAGCCTTGGGGATCGCCGCGCGCCAGATCGGTACTCTTGCGGCCTTGCAAAAACTCGTTCCCACCGCCAAGGTGACCTGCGCCGTCGCCGACGACATGACCGGCACTCCCGTTCCCGCCAGCCTCCTGAGCCACGATGGCCAGCCGGGCCTCCTGCGCACGGATGCCAAGGCCAAGGCGACACAGGTAGACTCGCAGCTCAACTTCACCGAATCTAATCACCATGCTCTGCCCGCCGGTGGCTCGTACGCGTGGACCGGAACTCTCAACGCGCCCATTGCCGGCGACTACCTTATTTACTTGCAGGATCTTGGCACTTCCAGCTCACTGACCCTGGATGGAAAGCGCGTCGTCGGAACCGGCAACCCGATCGGGAACATGCACGGTGACGTCATCAAGGCCGGTGAGCACAACGTGTTGCCCACCACCGACGGACTCGACAACATGCGCCGTCGCATCACTCTCACCGCCGGCCCGCACGCTCTCTCCGTCACCAGCACGCCAGATATCTCAGGCGCTCCCGTGCAGATTCGCCTGAGTTGGGTGACGCCGGAGCTGCAGAAGGCCGACTACGCCGCCGCCGTTGCGGCCGCAAAGAAATCCAAGACTGCCATTGTGTTTGTGTGGGGGCGCGGTCAGCCGGACTTCGGTCTGCCGGGCGACCAGGCAAAGCTCATCGAAGGCATTGCCGACGTCAACCCCAATACCATTGTGGTGATGAACGTAAGCCAGCCAGTGGCAGTTCCTTGGCTCGACAAAGTTAAGGCAGTGCTTCAAATGTGGTACCCGGGTGACGAGGGTGGCTGGGCCACGGCGGATTTGTTGCTCGGCAAGGTAAGCCCGGCCGGCCGGCTGCCCTTCACTTGGCCAAGGCGGTTGGAGGACGACCCCGCCAACGATCCTGCTCATCCCGAGCGCTCATCTCACGGCGCCGATGGCAAGACGACCTACGCCGAGGGAATCAACGTGGGCTATCGGTGGTTTGACCAGCAGAACCTCGACCCGCAGTTTCCATTCGGCTTCGGGCTCTCCTATGCGACCTTTGAATATGCGGCGCTCAAGGTGTCACACGCCGCAGACGGCGGGCTGGATGTGAGCTTCCGGCTGCATAATGCCGGGAACACGGCGAGCGACGAGGTGCCACAGGTGTATCTCGGCGCCCCCAAGGAGCCGCCGAGCGGGGCGCAGTTTGCGGTAAAGGCGCTGGCGGCCTTTGACCGGGTCAGTCTCCCCCCCGACCAATCGAAGACCATCACCCTGCACCTGTCCCCGCGCCGGCTGGAATACTGGTCCACGGCCGATGGTCGGTGGGAGACGGCCGGCGGGACCCGCACGGTTTATGTCGCTTCCTCCTCGCGCGACGTGCGCCTGAAGCAGGAGGTGGATATTGCGGGCGGGTCGCGATAGCAGAACCGGTGGGTTGCAGTTCATGGCCAGGCTTCGCAGCCGCACTGCCGCGCGCGATATCTGTTCCAGGCCAATGATCTCTGAAACTTTTGTGTGAAAACCGATTGCCTCTGACATACAATATTCAGAAGGTGCATTGGTGTTTCAAATGCGAGACACGATAATCCCGCTATTCGCTGCGCTTGCACTCTTGACGTCAAGCACAGGGCTGGCGCAGTCGAAGAAGCCCGTTTCGGATGGCTTGATAGCTCGGCTCTCTTACGCCAGTACGTACGGGGTCGATTGGAGAGAAACGGAAGGATCCCCCAACGTCTGCTTTGCTCTGTATCGGACCGGCCGTTACCAGGTATTGATGGACACGGAGAAAGGCACTGAATTCCTCCAAGGCGAGCTATCCAAGGATCAGCTTTTGCACGTCAGCAGGATGCTGGAAGATCTCGACTTTGAATCCAGCGAAGTCAGTTTGATTCGCCGGGGCTCGGAGTCTTTCGAGGCAGAGGTTCACCGCTCTGGCGAGACGACGCGTTACCTTTGGATTGATCCCGACCATCAGCGCCCTTTTCCGAAGTCGGCGAACAGCGTCGTGCACTGGCTCCGGAATTTCAAAGCTCAAGGTGCATTCCCGCTCCCCAACGGAAAACTCAACGAGCAACAAATTTGTCCATCTGAAAAACCCTTACTGCCAATGACTGCGGGATTACAGCATGAGTCAGGCGCCGGTTTGTGTGGGCGCCACCAACCGTAGTTCGCCATTCCACTGAACCCATCTTCCTCATCTGCGTTGTATACTGAAGTGGCTCCGGCTTGACCCCGGCGCCGACTTCCCAATCTTTCTGCGAGGGCTCATGAAATCTAGAACTGTTTTGCTCGTCATAGTGACTTGGGCGGGAGTGAGTACCCTTTGGGGGCAGGGCACTCCTTTGCCCGCACTGCTGGTCCTTGCGAAGAGGGACCGTTCCCTGGCGATTGTTGATCCAACGACACTGAAAGTCGTGGGCCGTGTGCCTGCCGGGCCCGACCCGCACGAGGTCGTCGCATCTCCCGACGGCAAGACCGCCTATATGTCCAATTACGGCGGGGGAGCCTACAACACGATTTCCGTGGCCGATCTGGTGGCGCAGAAATCGCTTCCCGCAATTGACCTCGGTGCCATGCGCGGACCCCATGGTCTGTGGTTTGCCGGGGGCAAGCTGTACTTCACCGCGGAGGCCAATAAGGTCATCGGCAGATACGATCCATCTACAGGGAAGATTGATTGGATCCTGGGCACAGGTCAGGACCGGACTCACATGGTCGTCGTCTCAAATGGCCTGGACCGCATTTTCGCTTCCAATGTTAGTTCGGGGACCATCAGCATTATTGAGAAGGTGACCCGTCCGTCCGGCCCTCCTGGGCCACCACCGGGCGGTCCGGGCGGGCCTCCGCCAGGTGGGCCGAATGGGCCGCCGCCAAGCCCCCGAGGGCCCGATTGGGAGCAAACCGTCGTCGCGGTGGGCCGAGGGTCAGAAGGTTTTGACATCACACCAGACGCCAAAGAGCTGTGGACGGGAAACGCTGGGGACGGCACAATTTCCATCATCGATCTTGCCAGCAAGAAGGTGGTACAGACTTTGGACGCCAACGTCCGGGGAGCCAATCGGCTGAAATTCACGCTCGACGGCAAGCGGGCGTTCGTCTCCTCGCTGGGCGGCGCTGACCTGGCCGTGTTCGATGTCAGGACGCGGAAGGATATTAAGCGCATTAAACTTGGGCGTGGAGCAGCCGGCATCCTGATGCAGCCGGACGGCGCGCGGGTCTTCGTCGCGTGCAGCCCGGACAATTATGTCGCGATCATCGATTTGTCGACGCTGGAAGTAACCGGCCGCATTGAGGCCGGCCAGGATCCGGACGGCCTCGCGTGGGCGAGGCGGCAATAAGCGTGGCCAGGAATCACCTAATTGTTCGTCTCGCCGCGAGCCCGACGGCGATCCAGATCGCCGAGGCCGCATATTCGTAAAGGGTGAAGTGTCCGGGGATGGCGGGAAGAAATTTCATCAGAATCAATGCCGCACACACCGTGAGCCCCAGAAAAGCGATCCCTCGCCTTCTCCAATTGTTTTCCAAAGACAAATAGGAAGCGCATGTCGCCAGCCACCCCACAGCGGACGCGAGCGAACCGACCTCGGTAATGGGAACAAGAATGGCTTCGCCGAGAAGCGCTCCCACCATGCCTAAAGCTCCCGCGCAGAAAACCGCATTCGTAGGGGTAAGGTGGACGGGATGAACATTCCCGAGTCGCGGGTTCACATATCCCTCGCGTCCCAAGGCGAAGAGCAGGCGGCTGGCCGCCAGGAAGTTGCCGTTGCAAATCTTCAAAAGAGATGCAATGGCTGCGGCGAAAACCATGCTGATGAGCAGGCGCGAATGGAAGGCGCGCTCGAACGCCACCGCGGTTGCGAACGGTTCATGAATGATGGAGGGCCAGGGTGCGACGAAAGCCACCAAGCCGATGATTGTCACGTAAAACGCCGCCCCCGTTGCCAGGGCGAGGATAATGGCGCGGAAGAATCCCCGGCGGCGGAACTCCGGGCTCGCCTCCTCGGCGCATTTCGGGACGGCCTCAAATCCGGTCATGAAGTATGGAACGATCTGCAACACCAACAGGACGGAAACCACTCTGCCATGACTGAAAAGGGGAAGGAGGTTCCGTACGGAGCCGCGCTGAATACAGAGCGTCCCGAAGAGAAGGAACAAACCCAGCAATGTAAAGGTCATCCAGTTTTGAAAATTGGCGCTCAGACGAATGCCCTGATAGTTCAGCCAGGTGACGAGGGAGATGAGCCCCAAGCCCAGGACTAGACGCGGAAGGTATACGGGCTGGCCGGCGACGGTGTAAAGGGTTAATGAGTTCAAACCAGGGAAAAGGTAGGCAGCGACCTTGCCAATGGCGACGGCTTCCCACGGGCAGGCGATCAAATAGGCCAAGGTCATCATCCAGCCCGTGGCAAAACTGACCCACGGCGGGAAGGCTTTCCGAGTGTAAGCGATTTCGCTGGCGGCGTCGGGAATGGCCATAACGAGCTGGCCGTAGATGTATCCAATCGGCGCAAGCGCCAGTCCTCCAACCGTGAAGGCCAGCATGGCTCCAAGCGGCCCGCCGCGCCCGAGCCAGTCGTCCATGACCACCAGCCACCCCACTCCCACCATCGTGCCGAAGGCGAGAGTGAAGTAATCCACCGTGCGAAGTTTTCTGGCCAGTGAAATCACGTAATGCTCGGTGTTTCAGGCTTTCAGATAGGGGGCAAGCTCCTTCCACCAGTCTTCCAATTCCCGTCGATCGAGGTCGTCAAGTCCACCGCCGGCCACGCCGCGCAGTTTCGCGGTAGTGAACACGCCACGGTGGACCAGCACCTCTTTCATAAAAGGGAGGCCGTAGATTTCTTCCAGGTTGATCATCGGCAGGAGCTTTTCAAAGATGCTGCGAGCTTCCGCGATCTTGCCTTGCGCCGCGAGGTTGTAAATCTGCACGGAAACGTCAGTGAACTGGCAAGCCGGCATCGTACCAGCCGCCCCGTGGGAAAGTTCATCGAGAAGGTTGCGGCCCGCACTGCCTGGGAAGATTCCCTTCATGACGCGCGAACCCGCATATTCGCTGATTCGACGCGTGACGGGCGCGACCTCTTCTTTAACATAGGCAAACTGTGGATTCTCCCGGGCCAACTGAATGACAAACTCAGTGGGCATCGCCGGCCCCCAGGGCGAGCCCGAGTTCTGAATGAAGATGGGAAGCTTCACGGCTTGCGCCAGGGCGTGATAATAGGCGGCGGCGCTCTCGAGTCCTACCGATCCTAGGTACGGAGGCAGCGCGATTACAGCGTCTGCGCTGTGCGCTTCGGCGTGCTGAGCGAACTTGCATGCCAAACCGCTGCTGGGCGCTTGCACGCCGATCACCACCTTCGTTCGTCCACTCGCCGCTCGGACGATTGCTTCCGCGCCGCGCGTGCGCTCCTCCTCGGTCAGCAAGTAGAACTCGCCGGCAAGCTGGGGCCACACGACCCCGTGATCGCCCGCACGCACGCAGAAATTCGCCTCGCGCCTAAGGTCGCCCCAATCAACCTGATCGTTCTTGTCGAAGGGGGTCTGAAGGATCGCGAAGATTCCATGGAAGTCGTTGGCGGGCGCGCCGAGGGCTGAGTTGCTGCGCCAACTCGTGAATAGCCCGCAGCAGGCGGTGGCCCCCGCCGAGCTACGTGTTAGAAAATCCCGACGCGAGATCGAATGTTTCATGGCTCACTCCCTCAGTTAGACGTAAGCGATGCACTCGATTTCAACCGGTGATCCGCCGGGCAGATCCTTTGCCGCGATCGTCGTCCGGGCCGGCGGGTTCGCGGGAAAGTAGGAGTGGTAGACCTCATTCATGGCTTGAAAACTCGTGATATCGGTAAGGAATACAGTGCACTTCAAGACCTTGTCCATGGACGAGCCGGCGGCTTCCAAAACCGTCTTCAGGTTTTCCAGGCACTGCTTCACCTGATTCCCAATCGGTCCCTCAACCACTTGGTGGGTTTTGGGATCCTGGGCCCCCGACCCGGAAAGGAAGAGCAGATTTCCCAGTTGGGTCGCGGGGCTAAAGAGGGACGCGGGCGTTAACGGTTCGCCGGGCCGGGTGACGACTTTTTTCAGGGCTGCTGACTTTCCCGGTGTCGCGGAAGCAGGCAGCGCAAGGCTGGCGGCTCCCACGGTTGCCGTGACCGCGATGGAGCCTTTCAGAAAAGAACGACGAGGGGATTTTGGGGTGCGCATAGTGGACCTCTTGTGGAAAAGATTGTGCGCCCAGCGCGGGCTCGAAACCGTATCAGCTCTCGCGCCGGGTCGGGTTAGAAGCTACCACAATCTCGCCCGTTCACAAAAGTGCGACGTGATGGGGGGAGGGGGCGGTGGGATGTAACGCGGTCGGGACACCCACGCTACGTCCGGGGAATCTCGGCGCACACTTATATGTCGCGCACCCCTGAGCTTCCATTTCCTTGACAGCCTGGCTCTAACGCGCTAGGTTCGGGGACGATCTTGAAATCAAATAGCGTGGAGGTAGGCGGTGGCTCTCTTCTCGTTTCCGTCGTCGCGTCGAAAGTTTTTGGCGTCTACGAGTTTAGTATCCGGCACGATTACGGCTGCAGCCGGGCGCTTGTTGGCTTCCGCCGGATGGGGGAAGCGAACTATGTCAACAGCTGATATCTACGCGCGTCTCGGCGTGCGCACGCACATCAATGCCAAAGGCACTTACACTTACTTGACGGGTTCCTTGATGTGCCCGGAAGCATCGCAGGCGATGGAGGACGCATCGCGTCACTTTGTGTATCTGGTCGAGCTGCAACAAAAAGCGGGGGCGAAGATTGCGCAGATGCTGGGGGTGGAAGCGGCGATGGTCACCTCCGGCGCTGCCGGAGCCATCTTGTTGGGGGCGGCCGCATGCCTTACAGGGAACGATCCGAAGCGTATTGCGCAATTGCCCGACCTTACGGGGATGAAGAGTGAAGTGATTATCCAGAGGACCCATCGGAACCCCTTCGATCACGCCATTCGGAACACTGGCGTGCGGCTGGTGGAAGTTGAGACCGCGGAAGAACTCGATGGGGCCATCAGCGAAAAGACTGCCATGATGTACTTCTTAAATGCGGCGGAAAATCAGGAGAAAATTGGGTTGGAGAAGTGGGTGGAAGCCGGCAGGCGGCGCGGCATTCCCACATTCAATGATGCTGCTGCCGATGTGCCGCCCGTATCGCATTTGAGCGACTACAACAAGATGGGCTTTGATCTCGTCGCCTTCAGCGGCGGCAAGGGATTACGTGGACCACAGTCCGCGGGACTCTTGCTGGGGAGGAAGGACCTGATTGAGGCGGCCATCCTGAACGATTGCCCGTACGAGGACACCATCGGCCGGCCTTGCAAAGTCGGCAAAGAGGAAATCGCAGGGATGTTCGCGGCGGTGGAACGTTATCTGCGCATCGATCATGAGGCGGAATGGAAGGATTGGGAACGGAGCGTAGGAGCTATGGAAAAGATTCTGACCCCCGTACAGGGCCTAGATTTGGGCCGCTTTGTTCCCGACGTTGCCAACCACGTGCCCCACCTTTATCTGAAATGGGATGAAAGCGCTTTGGGGATAACCAAGGCTGAGTGCGCGAAGCGGTTGCGCGAGGGGGAGCCGAGCATTGAAGTTCTGGAAGACGACTATCCCCACGGCATGAGCGTGACACCTTTCATGATGAAGCCCGGTGAAGAGTTGATTGTGGCCCGCCGGATCAAAGACCTTCTCGATCAAGCCCGCGAAAGAGCGAGGGCGTGACGGCCTTCGCCTGCAAGCAGGCGGATGATCACTGTCCAGGTGCGCAAAGATAATCCAGGAGCTTGCGAAATGCCGCGCCGCGGTGCGAGACGGCGAATTTTTCTTCCGGAAGAATTTCCGCAAAGGTCTTGCCCATGGGTGGGTAGAAAAAGTAAGGATCGTACCCGAATCCGCCGGCGCCCCTCGGTTCGTCGATGATCACGCCATCGGCTCGGCCTTCCACAACGGTGAGCACCTGCCCGGCTTGTGCTAAAGCAATCACGCAAACGTAGTGGGCGGCTCGATTAAAGAGTCCATGCGGCCTAGGGGAAGTGGCAGCCTGGGCGCGGCGCATGGCTTCAACCCGGTGAATTTCCTCTAGCAACCGTTCGTCGTTCTGCTCGTCGGTGGCCAGGTCGCCGGCAAAACGCGCGGAATAGATTCCGGGAGCGCCGTCGAGCACATCCACCGAGATCCCCGAGTCGTCAGCGAATACCCATTCCGGAGAATTGCGGCTGTAATAAATGGCTTTCTTGCTGGCGTTTTCCTCGAATGTTGTCCCGTCCTCGACGCAAAGGGTCAGCTCATCGAAACGCGGCAGGGCTTCAACCGTTACTCCTCGCGCCGCGGCTGCTCCGCGAAACTCCCGCAGCTTGCCGGGGTTGGAAGAAGCCAAGAATAGTGATGAGTGACGAGTGATAAGTGACGACCTTGAGTAGATTTCGGAAGACCTTGGGCCTCGGGGCTCGGGTAGCCGACTTTGTTTCTCGTCACTCGTCACTTGTCACTCGTCACTGGATTCAGAATCGATTTCTGTACTTCGACCAAATGCTGGATGGCGGGCCGCGCCAGGTCAACCAATTTGATCAGCTCTTCCGCGCTAAAGGTGCGACCTTCGGCGGTGGCTTGTGCTTCCACCAGGTTGCCCGCGCCCGTCATCACGACGTTCATATCCACCTCGGCGCTGGAATCCTCGGCGTAGCTGAGGTCGAGCAACATCTCTTCGCCCACGATGCCGACGCTGATTGCGGCCAGGTAATCTTTCAACGGGTTTTTTTTCAGCGAACGCTGGGTTTGCAGCTTTTGCATCGCCAGGCCAAGCGCTACCAGCGCGCCCGTGACGGAAGCGGTGCGCGTGCCGCCATCAGCACGGATCACATCACAGTCAATCCACACTGTCCGCTCGCCGAGGGCCTGCATATCCACAACCGCGCGAAGCGAGCGGCCGATCAGCCGCTGGATTTCCATGGTGCGTCCGGATTGGCGGCCGCGGGTGGACTCGCGCGGCGTTCGGGCGCTGGTGGCGCGCGGAATCATGGCGTATTCGCTCGTGATCCAGCCGCTCCCGCTGCCTTTTTGGAAAGGAGGAACACCATCGTCCACCGAGGCGGTGCAGATCACTTGCGTCTCGCCCAGGCGAATCAACGCGGAGCCCTCCGCGCTGGAAATAAAGTTCGGCACAATTTCGAGCGGCCGTAACTCGGTCGTCGAGCGTTGATCCTGCCGAATCAGCTTGCCGCCGGCGTAAAGCAGACCGTTTAACGTTCGGGGTATGGGCATAGGACCTCACGGATTGTTCTTGATGCGAGTGAGATCCGGGGAAAAGGCGGCAGTAAGATCCGCGTGCCCGTCCAGGGTCTCCACTTCCTGCCCCTGGATGAGGAATTGCACCCGTTTCACCGAGGGGATATTGCTCGTAATAGAGTTTACAATAGAATAAATGGCCAGCGTTTCGCTCTGAATGCCGGGTGCGAAATCGCTCAGGATGTCATTCGACAGATCAACGTAAGCCGTGCCATCGGCTGCCAGAAACACCGCGCGCACGGTGGTGGAAGCCGAAACGACGCGGCCAAAGCCCTGGTGCGAACCTTCCGCCAACGCCAGCACGATTTGCCGCACACGATCCGCGTCGGCTTGCGCCCAAGTGATGGACCGGCTCTCCGGCAGGATCTTGCCTTCGTTCAGCGCAGGAAAATAAAGAGTCGCCAACTGCGTTGTGCCGTTGTTCGGCTGCAAGGCAATTTGGCTCAGCTTGGCTCGTGCCGCTTCCTCCGCGCGTTGGGTGGGCTCAAGGAAAACGCGTTTGGCGAGTGAGCGCAGATAGAATCCTCCGACTCCCACGCTCACGAGCAAGATGAGAAGAAGGATTTTGGCGCGGACGGTCACGGGCTAGTTGCCTCCCTTCTCGAAGCTGGCAACTGCCTGGACGACCGCTCCGGCAACCTGTTGCTGGAGGGCGGGGCTGGTAAGCTCAGCAGCGTCGGCATCGGGAGCCAGTCGGCCCAGTTCGATGGCGACGGCGGGCGCATTGACACTGCGCAAAGTGCGGACGGGCGCCGTCGACGGCTGGTCAACTTCCACGCCATTGATCAGGGCCAGTTGCTGCTGGAGGGCAATGGCAAGCTGGAGGCTTGATCCCAACCGCGTTTCCTGCGCTTGCCCCCATGGCAAGAAAGTGGGGGTTGTTGGATCACCCGCAACCGGCGCCGCAGCGGTGGGAGGCTGAAAGGTGAAAATGGTGATGCGGGGCGACGCCGTGCCCAGGTCGCCGGCATGGAAGCTGAGGAAACATATTGCTACCGAAAGATTGGCCGCCAGCGCGCGCTGTTCATTAGTGACATTCGCGTCACCCGCCCGGCTCAACACCACACGGTATTTTTCGGTAGCCAGCAACGCCGCTCGCGCCCGCGCCACGTACTGCGCGACCAGGTTCTTCTCCAGCACACCGTCGCGGCTGTGGCCTCCGTTGTCGTCGCCCCCATGGCCGGGGTCAAGAACCACGACGGGAAGGGGTGGGCCCGGAGGCGCGGAGGGCAACTCCTCAGTGCCTTGCGGGGTTGACCCCTCCGCTGCCGGTTGTGCAGACGACGGCGGAGTCGGTGGCGCCGCTTGAGTCGGTAACCCCTGGGTCATCGAGGATGGAGGTCGCTCTACATCTGCCAGCAGAACCTTACCGCCTTCGGCCATGGAGGGATAGAAGTTGAGCCCACTCGATGTGGGAGAAAGAATGAGTTTAGGTATACCATCCTGATCGTCATACTGCAATTCGTTGAGGTAAGGATTCTGGAAACGATAGGACGGCTCCATCGGTTCCATGGGGCGATCACCCAGAAACATTACCCATTTGCCGTTGCTCGAGGCTGTCTGCACGGCGACCTTGTCAGTGAATTGTACGGTCAATCGAGCCCCGTTGGCAATCGGGTCCACACGCACTGTGAAGGACGCGGGTTTGACGTCGCCAATAAAAATACGGTTTGTCCCTTCCTGGTACTCAAATGGTTGATGTGTCAAACGAGGTAGGATGGTGGTCAGGAAACCCACGGGCACCATCCACTGGCCGTCTGTCAGGTGCACGGGTTGGGGCAGTTCGTAGGTTTCCTTCGCGATTTGGATTTTGGTTTCGTTCTGCCGCAACTCGATTTGTGTTGAGCCGAACCAGACTTTGAGCCAGTTCTTCTTTTCCTGAATTCCTCCGACCTTGCCCACCATGTTCAGAACTTGCAGCAGAGGGAGGTACTTGGTGCTCCCAACACTTTCCAGAGGAAGCATGTGGTGGCCGGAAGGGAGATAGAAAACAAAATTGTCGCTGCGAAGTTCGCGCGCCGGCCAAAAGAAAGCCGCTAGACCAAGGACAATTATCACCGGGACGAGCAACCGGGGTCGGGAATGTCGCCGAGGTAGGGAAGCGGGCAATTCTTCGTCACCTTCGCGCCTTGGCTTGGGCACACCGAGTATGGGCATTCGGCTCAAAGGGTGATTCTATAAGAATCAGCCGAATGCGGCAATGAGGTTTGGCGGGTAGCCGCGTACGGGCTCCATCTCTTAAGCAGGTCTTTGGGCTCGGAAGCGGAATCTTGTGGGGTTGGCTTCCACCAGAATATCTTCAAACCCCGCCGTCTGAAGTCGGGCTTGAAAGGTCAAGGGATTGATAGGGACAAGCGTGTCAAAAATGTGAATCAACTTCATATAAGTGCTGGTGAGACCGTCCACACCCGCAAGCACGCCGCCGGGTTGGAGCACGCGAAAAGCTTCGCCAAGCAACTTGTCCTGAAGAGCGGGAGAGGGTACGTGGTGCAGCATGGTAAAGCACAACGCTCCCGAGAATTGGGCGTTCGCGAAGGGCATAGCAGTGGCGTCGCCCTGGATAACTGTCACATTGCCGCCACGCATCCTGGCCGCGAGGGAACCAGCCAGCGCAGGATCGATTTCCAGAGCGGTAAGGGCGGCGACGCGCGAGCGCAGGATGTCCGTCGTGAGGCCGGGCCCGGGGCCCACCTCCAGGACATTCGATCCCAGGGCCACTCCGCCCAGAACCCAGGGTACAACGTTCGCTTCCAGTTCCTTTCGCCAACGTTCCGAACGGCACAGCCAGTGGTGAACTCGGTTCATCTAGAGGATCCTCACGAAAAGCATACACCCATCCGGCTGTCATGGCTCCGGCTTGAGAGGAAGCCGAAAACTGGCATACCGCGTTCCCGAGGGGGGGGCAAAGCGAAGTGGCTTGCGTGCCGCGGCTCAGGCTGGCGGCTTATCGATGCGCCACGCCTTCGAGTCCCGCGCGGTTTTGAATCACCATGTGCCGTCCCCTCGCTACCACCAACTGTTCGCGGCGGAAGGAACTGAGGGTGCGGCTGATCGTCTCCGGCGAAAGTTCCAAAACTTCGCTGATCTCCAGACGGGAAAGCGGGAGAGTCAGGTTCACCGTCCCATTGGTTTGAGGAGTGTCGCTGGTGACGAGGGAGAGAATGAACGTCGCCACTTTCATGCGGGCGTCCTTAAAGCTCATGTCCGTCACCTGCGTCCGGACGCGTTTCAGTTCCCCCACCAAAAAGCGCACCATTCCGATGGCAATCTCCGGATTGGTCCGCAGGTAGGTGGAGAAGTCTTCACGTGGGGCCGCGCAAATCTCGCAGTCACGGAGGGCGACGGCGGTAAGGGGGTAGGAGACATCCGTGAGGGACTCAAGACCGAACAACTCGCCGGGGAAAAGCACTGCGGTAATACGGTCTTTTCCATTTTCCAGGGACTTCACCACTTTCACCAGGCCGGAGTGCAGGGCGAAAAGATGCTGGGCGATGCCTCCCTCGAAGAAGAGAATTTGGTTCCGGCGATAGCGGGCGGGTCGAAAAACGCAACCTAACGCCTGAATCTGCTCACTCGACATGTTGCGAAACAACGAAGTTTTCAATACCGGGCAGTTGGAGCATCCGGGTCCCATGGCATTCTCCTCTTGGCGTTTCCATCGCCGGCCTTCATTCACTTGGGGAAGCCGGTTGCACTTCCCTCGCGTTGGCCGGATTCATGCTATCGCTTGGTCGTCTTGTCATTGGATTGACCTCTCCGATCCCAATAGACAAAATCTCCCTTTCCGCGCCTATTTCCGGCACGCAGCGAGACTCAGGTCGTCCTAATAAATGCATCGGAGCAAATCAGGCTGCCTGGGCCATCCCCAGTTCGGAAAAATGACCCACAAACGGTCGGGTCAGTTTTGCGAAGTCCGAGTAGCGCATGCGGATACAGTCTTCGTGAGTTCCCGCACAGAATAGAATCTTCTCAGTACTCGCCACCGCTCGGTCTACCCATACATCAATCCCGTACAAATTGCCGATGGGCGGTACCGCGCCAAGGTCGCAGTCTGGAAAAAGGCCTACCAGCTCACGTTCTACGAGCATTTCCAGTTGATTTGCCTTCAGGGCTGACTTGAGTTCCTGAAAGTTCAACCGGTGTGACGCTGGTATGACAACCATAACGGTCTTATTGTCCCCTTCAGCCACCACCGCTTTCACGCACTTCTTTCCCGACACATGGAGGGAATGTGCAACCTCCTGTGCGGTAAAGGCTTGAGAGTGGTGAAGCGTCTCGTAGGGGACATTCTGGGAGTCCAGGTAGTCGCGGATCCGTTGGGGTATGGCCATTTTCCCCTCCTTGCGAAACGAATTACGACTCTTCCCTAAGAAAACACAAGGCAATCGCCCTGCCACAGTTGCCCCAATTCCCGCTGATATGGCGGGCTCGACACAGGGAAAGATACTTGTTGGTAGTCTTTTGTTTTGTGATGTTTGTCAATTTCCATGAATCTCCTGGGAACTTGCGGGAGGTTGTGCTGGAGCTTATGGATTGCTTGATGCGAATTTCAACGCATGATGTGCGTGGATTTCTGCTCTGTTGCATGTCATAGGACGTGGGAGCGACAAGTCGCCCCGCCCATGGGCTTTGGGAGGTGGGAGATCAATGGAGGGCAGGACGCCCGCTGACGATGCTGAACCTGCCAGTCCTATTCGGCGCGGAGGGTTTCGGCGGGGTTGATGCGCACGGCCCGGATCACCGGCGGCAGCGCCGCCAGTAAGGCCGCCGCAATGATAGTCAATGCGGGAAGAGCCAGCATCCTCGGATCGGTGGGCTTCACCTGGTAAAGCAGAGTCTGAATGTATCGCGCCGCAGCGAAACCGAGCACAAGGCCTGCGATCGCCCCGGTAACTACCATCGAGAACACGTCCACGGTCACGCCTTGCACCACATTCCCGGCTTGCGCGCCGAGCGCCAGGCGAATTCCGATCTCCTTGCGTCGCTGAAGCACGGAATAGTCGAGCACGCCATACAGTCCGACGCCGGCAAGTAACAAGGCCACCACCCCAAAGAAAAACGCCAGTCTGGCCAATAGGCGCTCACGAACGGTGTGCGATTGGTCGATTGAAGTTTGAGTGCGGATGTTACTCACGCGGAATTCTGGCCGGGCTCGCGGCACCTCGCGGCGCAGAATCGACGCCAGCGCCATTGGGTTTCCGGCGGCGGTGCGCACGATGAACGTCCCCTGGCTGACCGGCCGCGATGCGCCCTTGGCGTCGACGGAGTGAAACGGGAAATAGGCTTGAGGCAAGAAGGGCTCGCGAATGTCGCGATAGGTTACGTCCCCAACCAAGCCCACCGCCTCAAAGCGAAGACGCAGGCCTCCACTGAACACCACCTCGAAGGGCTTTCCAACGGGATCCTCACCGTTGAAGTACGCCTTGGCAAATGTCCGGTTGACGAGCGCGACACCGGGAAGCGTGTCGCCGGGGCGGAAGTCTCGGCCGTCGATAAGGGGAATTTTCATCGCGTCTAACCACCCGGGTGAGGCCTGGAGCAAATAGACCACAACCCCGTTGGGGGGCGCGCCGTTGACCGAAACCAAATTGTTCCAACCCAGCCCGCCCAGCAGCGTCCCACCGGCCATCCCCACTGTTTCCACGCCCGGCACGGTGCGCAGATGTTCCGCCACCTGGTCCCAAAAAGCCGCCGGCTGCGGGCTGACGGTGACCGTATCGAGAGTGAGTACCCGTTGGGGGGAAAATCCGGTAGGCCGGTTCGACAACCGCTGGAAGGTAGCAACGAAGAGGCCGGCGACGAAGAGCACAAGGAAACAGAAGGCTGTCTGCACCGCGATCAGCGCATACATCAAGCGCCTCCGTGAGTGCGGGTCTTCTCCACCTTTGAGCGCGCTGACGGGTTTGACGCCCGAGGCGCGTAGCGCCGGCGCCAAGCCAAACAACAACATGACCCCGACGGTCAGAACCAGGCCGAACCCCACCACGCGCCAGTCGGCGGGTAGGAACAGGCGCGCGGGGTTTTCGGGCGGATTGATCATGCCGACGACCACCGGCGCCGCCCACCAGGCGAAGGCTGCACCCAGGGTAGCGGCGAGCAGGGCCAGCCAGGCGCTTTCTACGAGCACCAGTTGGACCAGACGCGCGCGTCCCGCCCCAATCGAGACTCGCAGCGCCATCTCGCGCGCTCGCGCCGATGACTGTGCCGCCATCAGGTTGGCGACGTTCGCACACGCGATCAGAAGCACCAGCGCCACAAGCACGCTGAGAGCTGCAAGCGACGTGCGGTAGTCGCTCTGGAGGTCGGACTCGCCTGCCGCCGCCGGTTCCAGCACGAGCTTTTGGTTGAGGAATTCGTCCATGACTTCCTTGGACGACCCCCCGAGGCCTTTTGCCCGTTCGGCTTCAAAGGCGCGAGAAGTAGCGTCCAGCTTGGCGCGGAGAGGTTCCATGGCCACTCCAGGCTTCACCCTCGCGATGGTCCGCATCCAGGTCCAATCCGGGCGCACGACTCCTGGATGCATCATGGTAGGCAGGAAGATGTCAATCACCGTGCCGGGCTCCGTGCCGGTGAAGCGCTCCGGACCCACGCCAATAATCTCGTATAGGTCATTGCCGATGCGGAAAGTCCTGCCGATCACCTTCGGGTCACGCCCGAATCGGTTCGTCCAATAGTCGTACGAGAGCACCGCATACGGGTGCGCGCCGGGCTTCAAGTCGTCACTCTCGATGAAGAGCCGTCCCGCCGCGGGCCGAAGGCCGAAGTCGCTAAACATCCACCCGGAAACGTATTGCCGGTAGGCCTTTTCCATCTCTGCGTCTGATCCGTAGGTCAGGTCGGTGCGGTCGGAATACGAGATCGCGATCAAATCGGCTTGGTCCTTTGCCGCAGCGCGCATCAGAGCGAAATCCGGATACGCCCAACCATCGAACACTGCCGGTTTTCCGTCGGGACCGATTGCCTGGCGAGCGAGAGCGTACAATTGCTCGGGCTGCGACACCGGCAAAGGGCGCAGCAGCAGTGCGTCGATCAGCCGGAACGCCGACGTACATGCCCCGATCCCCAGAGCGAGAGAAAGGATCGCCGCCGCGGAGGTCGCCTTTCTCTTCTCAAGCTGCCGCCACCCGAAAATAGCGTCGGCGCGCAGGGAATCGAGCCAGGCGACGAGTCGGACGTCACGGCTCTCCTCGCGCAATCGCAGCGGGGAACCCAGCGACCGCCGCGCTTCCACCGGATCGCGGCCTTCCGCCACGGCTTCCTCGACATGGCCTTGGAGTTCTTCATCGATTTCCCGATTCAGGCGATCACCACGAAACATGTTGGCAACGCGGGACCAAAATGACATCTCACGCCATCCTCAAAACACGATTTACGGCGAAGGTGACGGCCTGCCAGCGCGATTCTTCCGCGGCAAGCTGCTTCCTGCCCGCCGGCGTTAGTTCATAGAGTCGCGCGCGCCGCCCGGTTTCCTTCGTGATCCACTGGGCGCGAATCCAGCCGGCTTCTTCCATCCGGTGCAGCGCCGGGTAGAGCGAGCCTTCCTCGATGCGGAGAACCTCATCGGACATGCTCTGCACCGCCGTCATGATGGCGTAACCGTGCAGGCGTGGCCGCCGCGAGAGGATTTTCAATACCAGCAGATCGAGTGAGCCTTGCAGAGAATCGGGCTTGGGCATACTAAGACCTCGCAGTATATAGACGGCTATGCATGGGAGAGGTTAGCAGAAAATTTGGGGTGTGTCCACGAGGTGGCAGGAGGTGGCAGCAAATGTGGCGCGGACTTGTTCTTGAAGGCCTAGAGTTTCCAAATTCGCTAAGGCGCAAATGCCAATTGGTGAGAATTTTGCGAACCAAAAGCGCAACAAATACGTATAAACGAGTCGGGAGGTAAAGAGCATGGAGACACTCTGGCAAGACCTGCGATACGGCATACGCTTGCTCGCGAAAGCACCGGGCTTCGCCGCCGTTGCCATTCTCACGCTCGCTCTCGGCATCGGCTCGTCAACTTCCATCTTCTCGATCGCAGATGCGGTGCTGCTCCGTCCTCTCCCCTATCCGAATCCCCAGCAGATCGTTCGCGTCTGGGAACAGGCTCCGAACGGTCACCGAATGAATCTGGCAAATTCAAATTTCGATGATTTTCGTACACAAAACAACACATTTGCGAGCCTGGCTGAATATGAGGAATGGTCAACATCCGTTTCCGGCGGCAGCGAGCCTGTGCGCGTTGAGATCGCGAATGTTTCCGGCGGCTTTTTCAAATCTCTCGGTGTCGAGCCTTTTCGCGGCCGCGTGTTTGCATCGGACGAGCAGCGTCCGCATGGCTCGCCGGCAATCATCGTCAGCTATGGCTATTGGAAGCGATACCTCGGCGGTGCTGCGGATTTCTCCAAATTCCACCTGGCCATGGAGGGAGCAGCCTATTCCATTGTCGGAGTGATGCCGGCGGGATTTGATTTTCCGCCCGGAGCCGCCGCATGGATTCCGAGCGAGCTTCAGCCGGAACTTCCCAGCCGCGGAGCGCATAATTGGCGATGCCTCGGCCGCGTCCGCGCTGGGATTACTGTCGCCCAGGCGCGTGCGAATCTCAGTGCGATTGCCCACCGCATAAAGGATCAGTACGGAAATGAGGTTGACCTCAACGACGCTGCCGTAGTACCCCTCGCCGACGCGATGGTCGGAGAGGTGCGAACCGCTCTTCTTACTCTTTTGGGGGCTGTCGGCCTCTTGCTCCTGGTCGCCTGCGCGAATGTCGCTGCCTTGCTGTTGGCGCGCACTTCCGCCCGCCGCAAAGAACTGGCTGTCCGTGCGGCGCTCGGCGCTGGGCGCGGTCGCCTGATTCAGCAGTTCCTCGCCGAGTCTTTTGCGCTTTCGTTCGCTGGGGGCGTATTGGGCATTCTGATTGCGAGGTGGGGGGTCAAGGTACTTCCCGCAATTCTTCCGACAAACCTGCCCCGGCAGGAAGGCATCGCCATCAACACCTCGGTTCTGCTGTTCGCTCTGGCCGCAACGGTGGCTGTGGCCTTTTCGCTCGGGCTGTTTGCAGCCTGGCGCGCCGGTGGGGGAGATCTGCAGGTATCGTTGGGCGCCGGGTCTCGCAGTTACACGGGTTTGGGCGCCAGCCAACGGCTGCGCAGCTTTTTGGTGATCGGCGAAATTGCCACAACGCTGGTCACGTTGGTTGGGGCAGGCCTGCTCGGTCGCAGCTTCTTGCGGCTCATTTCCACGAGCCCGGGCTTTCGTCAGGAAAACCTGATCACCATGGAATTCTCGCCTCCCATTCCGCACGTGTGGAAGGGCTGGACCGTGGGGGCATCGGTGCGCCAAATCCATCTCATGGACGACGTATTGACGCGGCTTCGCGCCATTCCCGGCGCCGAGACGGTGGGCTTGGCCGGCGCGCTTCCCGTTGCGGCGGGCGACGATCTCGCTGACGGAGATTTCCTTATACTCAACGGCCAAAAGCCGCCCGCTAATCTCGATGACTGGCCTCGGATTGCGCAAAATACCTCCCGCGTCGGACACGCTTCTTATTGCGTTGCGAGCGAGGGGTACTTCCACACCCTAGGCATTCCGCTGATCCGCGGACGGCTGTTCGGCGAACAGGACAACTTGAATTCGCCGAATGTTGCTGTGATCAGCGAATCATTGGCTCGCCAGCGGTGGCCCCATCAGGACCCTATCGGTCAGGTGATCGAGTTCGGCAATATGGACGGCAACTTGCAGCCGCTCACCATCGTGGGCATCGTTGGCGACGTTCGCGCGCGCGGCCTGGATCTTCCGCCAAGTCCCATTATTTACGTCGATTACCGCCAGCGCGGCATGAACCCTAATTCATCGCCCACCATCGTTATGCGCAGCGCCGCACCAACGGTCGAAATCGTTTCCGCCGCGCGCGGCATTTTCCACGATCTCGCTCCCGAGGCCCCCGTCAAATTCTCCACCTTCGCGGACGAGATGGGCGGCTGGCTCGCGGATCGCCGTTTTCTCCTCCTTCTGGTGGGACTCTTCGCCGCCGTTGCTCTCATTCTTGCTGCTGTCGGTATCTACGGAGTTGTGGCCTTTTCCGTTGCGCGCCGCACCCAGGAGATCGGCATTTGTGTAGCGATGGGCGCCCGGCGTAGCGACATTCTGCGTCTGGTGTTAGGCGAAGGCGCCCGCATGGCGGCTCTCGGCGTCGTAATCGGCATTGGCGCCTCGCTCGCGATCACCCGGCTCATGTCCACTCTCCTTTTTGGCATTAGCGCCACCGATCCCTTGACATTTGCCGGCGTCGCGGCGCTTCTTTCAATCGTCGCGCTTGCCGCGTCGTACATTCCCGCCAACCGTGCCATGCGTGTCGACCCCTTGACGGCGCTGCGCTACGAATAATCTCCAAGGTTTGTTTCCCATCCCGCAGATTTGGTCGGCTCTGTAGTCCTTGAGGGGGTGGTCCGGAGGCGGCCCATCTGAAATGGTAAGTCCAGTCAATGGCGGAGCCTTTCCACGGGCCGAGCGGCGAAGTCGCAGGTCGTCGGTCAGTGGCCAGACCGTAATTGGACGGGCTTGTTTGCGAACCGGTCTTACTTCAATCGTCGATCACCCCGCTTTTGCTTGCGCGGGGGAGCAAGTTCGGACCTAGACGGACCGTGAAAAGCTCTCATCCTCCCACCAGGGCGAAATTCTGACGTTTTGTCTCACCTTGTGAATATTGGCGGATATGATAATTTACCTCTTGACAAAGCGTAGGGCTATGTGCTAGTGTTGAAGGCTAGCCAGCGTTGGCGGAATGGCAAGGCCGCAGACCTCGCCAGGGGATCGAGCGGAAGTCATAGGGCAATCGGCAGCAGACTGAAAGCCGATCGCTGAGTGGTGAACGGGTTTTTGCTCTTGGAGGCTTCAAGGTCTTTAAGGTTCTTGATGATCAAATGCCAAACTGACGACCCGGAAATCTGAGAAAACCGCACCTGAGGCGACTATATTTATGAAAATAGAATTAGTTAGCAGAGATTCGGGAGAAAATCGAGGGGCTCAGCGAAAGTTCAAGTTATTGAAAGTAGGAAGGTTAAATTGAGGCCGGCAAGGCGCCGACACAATAAAGATGTTAAATATGAAGGTTGATCCGACTATATCTATGAAAACACAAGGCCGTGCGACAGAAAGTCCGGCGGGAAAACCTCGTTTTTTGCTCGAAAATGTGCCCCATCGAGCGAAAATCGGCAACAATCGATCATGCTTCCCAGGAAGCGGGGACGTAAGAGATGTCAAAAATGAAGGAACCTCCGGGGATGTGTATGAAAACAAATGAAAGACGATAATATGTCTAGTGACAAATTAGGCTTCTCGCACGAAAATGCACCAATCTCACGCTAATGAACAACAATCTGTCGGGATTTCTGTCCGAAAATACACGACCTGAGTGCGAATTCACAGAGAAGTGGAATCACTTTCGGACCCCGAAGCGGGGGCCGAGAACCTTACGGGGGCGAGTGCTCCGGGGGCGGCGCTCCAGCTTGTGGAGAATATCCCTACTCGGCGGGTAGCGGTTTGGGATGAGCCACGCAAGGTACTCCTGAAGGAGGCTGCGGCGATACGCCGCAATACTATGACGAGGTAAACTCGCCGCTACGACGGTCGCGAGCTAGACCCGCCGCCATATAGGCTTGATCTCGGCTTTCCTTGAACAATCGTAGGGGAAGTGATACATACACTGCGCCCATCCGACTCGTCTTGCCGACCGGCGGGTTTACGTTCCCGAGGTGAAACTGTCCACGATGCTTTCTCGCATAACATTATTCGCTTCTGCTCTCATTGTGCTGCTGGTGAGTCTTCCCGGCAGCATTTCAAACTCCCAGACGATCAAGGCCGATTTACTGACGCAGGAATGGAAGGCAGGCTGGATCCGGCATCCCAGCGGCGGCGCGCGCGAATTTGGCGTTTTCCATTTTCGCAAGACCTTTACGCTCGCATCCGTGCCGTCACAGTTTGTAATTCATGTGAGTGGCGACAACCGCTACGAGCTTTTTGTGAATGGCCAGCGCGTGGCCACCGGGCCGGCGCGCGGCGACCTGAAGCATTGGCGCTACGAGACGCTCGACATTGCGCCGAAACTTCAGGCGGGAAAGAACGTGCTGGCGGCGGTGGTGTGGAACTACGCCGAACTCGCTCCCATGGCGCAAGAGATGAACGAAACCGGATTCATCGTGCAAGGCGACGGCGCGGATGAAGCGGCGGCGAACACCGACGCCTCGTGGAAGGCCTTCAAGGACGAGGGCGCGCAGGCCATTTCGTACAGTTCACGCGGGGATCTCGGCTATTTTGTGGTCGGACCCGGCGAGCGCGTGGACGCTTCCCGCTACCCCTGGGGTTGGGAGAAGCCTGATTACGATGACTCGGCCTGGGCGGCTGCGGAGATCGCTGCGAACGCCGGCTCGCGCGGCGCGCAGGATTCCCCCTCGCGCTGGTTCCTTATTCCGCGCAACATCCCACTGATGGAAGAAACCCCGGAGCGTCTGGCCCGCCTGGTGCGCTCCCATGGAGTTGACGCGGCCAACGATTTTCCCGCCGGCCACTCGCCAGTCACCATTCCCGCGAACTCGCACGCGACCTTGCTCCTCGATCAGTCGCACCTGACCACGGCCTACCCTGAGCTCACGGTAAGCGGCGGCCGCGGCTCGGAAGTCACCCTGACCTATGCCGAGGGCCTGTTCAAGAACCATAAGAAGGGAAATCGCAATGAGACCGAGGGCCGCGAGATCGTCGGATATCACGATGAGTTTCTTCCCGATGGCGGCGAGCACCGCATGTTCCGCTCACTTTGGTGGCGGACGTATCGCTATCTCCAGTTGGACGTCACGACACATGCCGATCCCCTGGTCATCGAGGACCTTCTCGGCGCTTTCACCGCTTATCCGTTCCAAATGCGCGCTCAGTTTTCCAGCGACGACCCAGAGCTCGCCAAGATGTGGGAAGTCGGTTGGCGCACGGCACGGCTTTGCGCACACGAAACGTATATGGATTGCCCGTATTACGAACAATTGCAATATGGCGGCGATACCCGTATCCAGGCGCTGATCTCCCTCTACATGACCGGAGACGACCGCTTGGTGAAGAATGCCATTGAATCGCTGGACGAATCGCGCACCCCGGAAGGGTTGACGCAGAGCCGTTACCCCTCGTGGCTGCCGCAGTATATCCCGCCGTTTTCGCTGTTTTGGATCGGCATGATGCACGACCTTTGGTGGTATCGCGGCGACGCGGAATTCCTGCGAGGGTATTTGCCCGGTGCGCGCAATGTTTTGGTTTGGTTTGAAAATCGCCTGACACCTTCCGGCCTGCTCGGCCGGATGGAGTGGTGGAACTTCGTCGATTGGTCCCGTGAGTTCAAAGATGGCGACCCGCCGATGGAGAAGGACGGTCAGTCATCAATCCTCAGCTTGCAGTTTGTCGCTGGATTACGGGCCGCCGCCGACCTGGAAACGGCCTTTGGCAGCGCCCAGCAGGCTGAGCACGATCGCGCCCTGGCGGCGCGCATCGCCGCAGCCGTCTATAAAACCTGTTGGGATCCCTCCCGGCATCTGCTCGCGGACACGCCCGCGCACAAGGATTTTTCCCAGCATGCCAACATCCTGGCCACTCTGGAAGATGCCGTCCCGACGGCGGACCAGCCGGCGCTGATGAAGAAAGTCCTCAGCGACCCATCGCTTACCCAGGCGACCTACTATTTCCGCTTTTACCTGTTCCGCGCCATGAAGAAGGCAGGACTGGGAGATCAGTATCTCGCCCAGTTGGTACCCTGGCGGCACATGCTGGCGCTGGGCCTTACCACCTGGGCAGAAACCCCCGAACCCACGCGCTCGGACTGCCACGCCTGGAGCGCGCACCCGAATTTCGATCTGCTGGCCACCGTAGCCGGAATTGAGCCCGCAGCGCCGGAGTTCCGCCAGGTGGAGATTCGTCCGCACCTCGGCTCGCTCCATGCACTTAAGGCAACGCTGCCTCACCCGCAGGGGGAAATCCAGGTGGCCTATGAACTCCGCGGCGAGAGCTTTACCGCCGATGTGCTCTTGCCGGAGAAACTCAGCGGGTGGTTTTACTGGGGTGGGAAACGCGTGGCGCTGCACGGCGGACGTCAGCGGTTGACATTCTAAATTGGCCCAATCGGGGCGGGGAAGAGGAGGCTAGGAAATCAACCCTTTAAGGATTCCTTCCGCAAGGAGAGCCGCGACAGCCTCCAGAAGGTCCCGGTCGTCGGGAGTGAACGCCGCGGGCTGGTCGCTGTCGATATCGATTTCGCCCAGAATGCAGCCTTCATACTGGATCGGCACTACGATTTCCGAGCGCGTTTCCAGGCTGCATGCAAGGTAGCGGGGGTCGGCGTTTACGTCGTCTACGATCAGGGTCTGGCCGGTGGAGGCGGCCGCGCCACAGATGCCCTGATTCAGGGGAATTCGCGTATGGACGGTGGGCTTGCCCACGTACGGGCCTAAGACAAGTTCTTCGCCCTGAAGCAGATAGACACCCACCCAGTTATAATGCGGGCGCTCCCGCTGCAGTAGTGTGACCGTCTCGGCCAGCAAGGAAGTCGGGTCCGACGTGCTTGAAATGAGGTTGCGGATGGAATCTACAATTTCCAGGTTATTCATGAACAAGCTCCCACGCCTGACCGCTATTATTCCGCAGGTTGCATCATACGACACGGCAATCGAAAGCGGTAGGGATGCGAGTGGCCTCCTTGACCCGTGCGGATGCGGAAGCGTGGGAAGCAGAGCGACAATGGCCAGGGGCGGCGGCGTTCGGCGTACCCGCCACCGCTCAGGGTGATTTTTTTATGAGTCTTCCACAACTCCTTCCCGATCAAAGTGTTGTATATAATGTGGCGACTATGGCCATCGAGTCCGACCTTGATCTGATGCTCCGGGTCCGTGAAGGGGATGCGGCATCTTTTGAGATACTCCTGCGCCGCTATCGACTTCCTTTGGTCGGCTATTTTTGCCGAATGGTCCGCGATCAAGGATTGGCAGAGGACTTGGCTCAGGAAGTATTCCTGCGCGTCTACACGTCGAGGGAGCGCTATCAGCCCGAGGCTCGTTTCACCACATGGCTTTATCGAATTGCCACAAATCTGGCGCTTAATGCAATTCGCGATCGAAAGGACACGGTTTCTGATACCGCGAGCGACGATGGCGACGCTGGGCCCGCCCTGGGACGGTTCGTGGACCCCCACCCGACAGTGGAGCAGCGATTACTGAAGGCTGAGTGTGAACGAGCGATTCGCCAAGCCGTCGAAGCACTGCCGCAAAACCAGCGTACGGCGGTGATCCTGCACAAATACCAGGAAGTGGATTATCGCCAGATTGCCGGAATCCTGAGCGTCTCGGAAAGCGCCGTCAAGTCGTTGCTCTTTCGAGCTTACGAAACGTTGCGCATCCGCTTGGAGCCGCTGCTCCGGGAGGGCCAGATATGAAATGCCTTGAAACGGAAAAACTGATTAGCTACGCTTACCGTCTGATCGACGAAGCGGCGGCGTCCGAGGTGCGCGCGCACCTGGGAGAATGTTCCCATTGCCGCGAGATTGTAGAAGAACACGGCCGGCTGGACTCCTTGCTGGATGAATGGAAGGCGGCGGAGCCCACACCCGAGTTTGACGTCCGCGTGCGCCAAGCCGTGGAGGCACGGCAGGCGGGCCGCTTGGCATGGGGGTTCTGGAACTGGGGATGGGCGCGCGGCCTGGCACTGGCCGCACTCGGAGTCTTGGTCATTGCGGGAGTAATATGGGTCACCCAGACCCACCGCCGTGTTTCTAACTCCGCGGGGGTTGCGACGCTAGCACCCCACCCGGCGAGCGGCGCGCCGACTCCGGCACAGGTGGCTAGCCTGCAAGCCCCGGCCGCGACGGCAAACACCGGCGTGAGATCGGCTAAGCACGCCCCCGGACTTGGATCGGCAAGCGTTTTATCGACCGAAGACAAGGACGCCCAGGCGTTGGAAGACTATGATTTGGCTGCGAACTTCTACGTACTCTCGGAGCTTCCTAAGGGAGGTTCTCGGGTTGCCGACTGAACCTGCGGCTCGAACCCTCTGCGCCAGAGGAAGAAATCTCCACCGCCGCTGCAATCTCCTCTGGACTTTGCTCCTGTCGCTTCTTCTTTCGCCAGCCATGATCCTTGCCCAGAACGGTGGGAGGGAGCGTCCAAATCCTCAAGCCGGGACGGAAGCTGAGCGCCCCGGGGGTGGGCATGCCGCACAGCAAAGTTTCGTGCCGGGTGGAGTGTTCAAGCGCCTGCGTGACCTGCCTCCATGGGAGCAAAGGCGCTTTATGGCGAACAACCCGCAGTTCCAGCGCTTCTCGCCCGAGCGCCAAGAATTGATCCGCGAGCGCCTGCGGCAGTGGAACGCCCTGACTTCTCAGCAGAAGGAGCGTGTCCGCGAGAGGGAAGAGATCCTGGAGGGCCTTTCGCCTGCACAGAGGCAAGAGGCTCGCAACATTTTCCCCCAGTGGCGCGACTTGACTCCGGCGCGTCGCCAGGCGGTGATGGTGGCCTTCCGGCACCTGCGCGACCTCCCTCCCGAGCAACGCCGGTCTTTCCTGGATAGCCAGGAGGTGAGAGAGCAGTTTTCTCCCCATGAGCATGAGATTCTGGAGGGGCTCAACAAACTCCTACCGAGTTCCCGTGCGGCAGCGCCCGATGACCCTGATCCGTAAAGCGCTTGCAGTGCGGACCTCACCCGGCTTTCTCACTACACCGGGACACTGTTGGGAAGCTATCGGAAGGGTAGGGCTAATGAGTCTCAGGCTTGGCCAAATCAGGTTTTCCGTAATCCGGTGATTTGGACAAATAAAGGTGGGACGCCGTCCGACAGCGCCCCCAACGGCCGGGCATGCTGCGACAAAATGTCCCTTTTCCGCCCTCCCAAGTTATCCTTTGGACCTCGGGAACTACTTCCCCTGATGTGGTGGGAAATCCGGGCTGGAAAACAGGCTCGTGCTACACCTACTTTCGCGCCACGAAAATCAGGTCGTGGGATCCTGTTATTTCAAAGGGAGTGCGGGCGAAGTCTCCCCAGAATGTGAAGTCGCCCAAGCCAGCCTCGGTCGCGAGGTCAGCGAGGAGTTTTTGGAAGAGGGGAATCTGCCGGGACGTCCGAGTGTGGGATTGCCATTGGCCCGCGGGCTTATCGCGCGCCAGAAACATGGCGTGGAAGTTGATGTGGTCCGCGTGATAATCCGCGACCTTTACCAGGAGGATCTCTTCGTGGGGGGTCTCGCCGGCGAGAAGCGGGAATTGGCTGATTCGCTCTTGCCAGCGCAAGTCGTAGTTCAAGTTCTGCGTCAGGAAGATTCCGCCCGGGCGAAGAGCGCGTGCTATTCCGCGGAAGGCGGCGAGCAACTGGCCATCGCCGGAAAGGCCGGGAAGGGCATTGCCCAAACAGAACGCCGCGTCGAATTCCTCGTGGTGCCCGCCGGCGCCTTCCATGGTGAGCAGTTTGACCTCAGCCTTTCCGCGGGCGGCAGCGATCGAGCCCGCGGCGGTCTCGATTCTTCGGCGCGTGAATTCCACCATGCCCGCGTCAGCGTCGAAGCCCAACACATTGAAGCCCAGTTGCGCGAGCGCCACGACGTGTCCGCCCGTGCCACACGCCGGAACCAGCAGTCGTCCGCCCGCCTGGCGCGCCAACTCTTCCAGCAAGGGCATTTCGCGCGCCAGGCGCTTTTTCCAGTTGATTACCGCGTCATAGTACGCCGCGAAGTTAGTGGGCATGGAGCACCGGGAAGTTCACCCGAGGCCATAGTGGTTGGGGGCATCGCTTTTGAAGATTACTTCACTAGCGTGCCGAGTGCAACCCGCACCTGGCCGCTTTCATCTCCGTCCGTTCTCTCGAGCCGTTTGGTGATGATCCAGTTCGGCGCCTGTACTCGAAAGTCGCAATCCGTTGGAGACGAGGAGGGCCAACAGCGCGACACGTCGCAGGCCAATCATGGAATTGCTCCATTATCGAATGCTTCACCCAAGGTCAGTGCAGGTCCGTCGGCACAGGAATTGTCACCGCTCCCGTGGCTGCCCATTCCGTGCCGCGCACAAGCGTCAAGCGGAATCCCGCGCCGTCCATGGCCTTCACATCGTGGCCGAGCGCGGTTTGAAACACCCGGCCCAAACCGTATTTGACAGTCCAAATCAAGGGCTCATCTTTCCCCGTGCCGCAACCCTCGTTGGGTTTCCAGCAGTTCTTGGGGTCGTCCCAGGCGGTGGCCAGGATATGAATGCCAGGCTGTATCGAGAGAAGGTGGTAGAGTTCGTCCGTCTCCGCGAAGCTTGCGGGCATGCCCTTGGTGATGGGGTTATCGGTGTCCACGATTTTGACGGCATAGGCATGATAGGGGCCGTGCCCTGCGGTGTCGCGCCACGTTCCACCCACCAGCTTATCGAATTCATCCCACCCCCAGAAGGCGTTGTTCGAGGCGTGGTAACTCACCAATCCCTTGCCGTTGCGAACGAAGTCCAGCATGGCTTGGCGCGCGCGGTCGTCCCACCAGGGCCCTGCCGTTTGCTTGTAGTCGTTGTAGTTGAGCAGCAGCACGTCATAGGGCGCAAAAGTCTCCGACCCATTCCCGCGCACTTCTTCGTTGACGCGGACTTCAAAGCGCCCGCTCTGCTCCAGGATTTCCCGCAGCACCGGAGTGGTGGCGGCCCATTTGTGATTGCTCACGCCGGTCAGAATAAGCACTTTCACTTTGGGGGGAGTCTGCGCAAGTAACGACCCCACGCTGAAAACGATAGCCAGAATAGCCGAGCAAAATCGCGACATAATGATGATTCCTCCTAATATTGCAGCAAATTGCCGGAGCGGCTTGCAGCCCGCGGCGCGGGCAGTATCCTACCACTTTGCTTCAAGCGTGGCTGGATTTGTGAGGGCGTGCGAAGCTTTGGAGTGCGGCAGCCTGCTCCCGCTTTTTTCCCCAGCCAGCTTGCTGGCCGGTCTCAAGTTTCGACTTTTGCCAGCCAGCTTGCTGGCGGCGAATCGTGCGCGCCTTCGTCACGCTGAGGGAAATCGTCGGGGCGCACAAGGAGCTGGCAGGAAGACTGGCGGAATTGGAGAGTCGAGTCGAAGCCCACGATGAGCATATTACCGCGTTCTTAGAAGCCATCCGCCAGTTGCGCCCAGCTCAGGGATTTTCCCAACCTCGGGCGAACCAGCCGCCGCATGAGCGGGCGGCGCGAACTCACCTTCCCACCTTTGCCCTTGGGATATCGCGCCTGAGAAAAGCCCAGAAATGCACTGGCTACCGGCTGGCCGTTTGCACCCCCGTCTTACTTGCAGTAAAGTAGACCTATCATGACGAGGAAGGATGACCCTATGACCATCACCCTCAGTCCAGACCAGGAGCAGGCGGTCCGCGACGCCATTCGCGCCGGCAAGGTCAGCTCGGTTGACGAACTCATCGCACGTGCGATTGCCAGCTTGCCCAAGGGTGACGAGACTCCGTGCGTGGGCTCACCCTCCAGTGTCTTTGCCCAGGGCCTGGGCTTGTTCGGCAGTCCGGAAGACGCTTCTCTGCTTGACGAGGTGGTCTCCATCGCGTATCAGGAGAGACGCCGGCCGAGCAAAAGGGAGGCGACCCTCTGAACGGTATCCGTATCAGCGGGTAGATTCTCTCTTAAATTTCAGGAGTTGTTTCTTTCTAGAAAGGGTGAAGGGGAAACCTCTTGAAATCTACGAGAGAATGTACTCGCTTCCCACCTTTGCCCCATATCGCGGTGTGTCAGCTTAAACAACACACCGCCAGAATCTCGCGGATTTTTCACGCCGCGCAGGACTGGCCTTGAATTCGTAGCGCCCCGAGCCCCCTTTGTGTCCTCAATCGGCAATCGACAATCATCAATCGCCGTGCCCCGTGCCGCGGCCCGTCTCCCGTCCTTTCCGACCTCGGACTCCGGGCTTGTTCTGTTCTTGAATTTTGAATCGGCGTTTTCGAATTCTCTAACCCCTAACCACTGCTCTTCTCGGCCGCCGTGAGCACTTGAGCGCGAGAGGTCGCAACGCGAGGCTTGGGACGCAGACGTCAAACCCCATGTCTACGCCACCCGCGATCGAGATGGGGTCTCCTTGTAGGGAGAATTCATGCGACCAACGTAGCAAAATCTCTCGCGGAAACGATCCGGGTGGCTTTGTGGCGGTGGAGGGCGAGCAGCCCGCTCTTATCGCCGGTCACGAGATAGTCGGCTTTGCCCGCTTCGCACAGAGCCAGCAAGAAATCGTCTGCAGGATCGGGAGAGCGCTTCACGGGCGGGAGCGGGCCCGCGTCCTCGGCGAGCCTTTTGATCTGGTTCACCAGGCGGCCGGCCTTATAGGGTTTGACGAGTTCGGCGACGCGCGGCTTTTCGATCGTGGCGAGCAACTCGTCCAGAAGCGCCGCGCAGGTCAGAAGCGTGAATTTCCCCTCGACCCAGGCGCTATAGATGGCGGCGGGCTTGCCGGCCGGAGCGATCAGGGCGGAGACGAGGATGTTGATATCGAGCACCACGCGCATCAGGTATTACCTTCGGTGGGGACGTGAAAGAAAAGAGAATTTCGCGCCGAGACGCAGAGGCGCAGAGATTCGAAATAAGCAACCGCTTTATTTTGTTTGCTGTCTCCGCGCCTCTGCGTCTCTGTGCGAGATGTTGTTGTTTCGGGGAATTTTTCGCAGCTTCCGGGCGCGACGTTCGGCGCGGACCTCTCCCACGGCCTCGTCGACGATGCGCTGAATCTCCTCCGGGTCGGCATCGGCGTTGCGCGCCTTGATGTCCTCCACGGTGCGCTGAAACACGCGCCAGCGCACGGCCTCCTCGATGAATTTGGAGAGATCCCCCTTTTTCATCCCCCGAGCGCCCAGAAAGGTGCGCAGGGCGAGATCCGTCTCCTTCGAGACCTTGATGTTCCAGCGGATAGCTTCTTGTTCCATTTCAACACCTATACATTCAGGCAGATAAACACTTATACATCTATTGTAATCCGGAATCGGCGCGCCGGGCAAGAGTTTCCGTGTCCCGAAATGCCTTTCCTCGGTCCCGATTACCGTGTGAGATTCCCAGCGCCGCGGGCTTGCGGTGTTCTTGAATCTCGAATCTGCAATCTTCGGTTTCCGACTCCCCAGCCCCTAACCCCGTGCCCCGTGTCCCGGCCTTTCCGACCCCGGACTCCGGACTTGTTCTGTTCTTCAATCTTGAATCTGCGTTTTCTAATTCCCTAACCCCTAATCCCGAACCCCTAACCCCTAACTCCTGACCCCTGCTCTTCTCGGCTGCGGTGAATACTTGAGCGCGAAAGGTCGCAACGCGAGGCTTGGGACGCAGACATCAAACCCAATGTCTGCGCCACCCGCGAAGTCCCCGAGTAGTTGAAGCCTAGATTCGACGGCCACTTGGCGCCGGACGGCGCGGACGCCGAACCACCCCTGTACCAGTTGCCGGTGAGGTTGAGGTGCCTCGGAAGGTTCAGCCGCAGGCGTCACGATCTGTACTTCCACCAGCAAGGATTCGTCATCGCGGAGCGCCAGAGCATGGAATTGGCTTGGGCTGTCAAAGACCAGCCTACTACCGTTTAAGAACTCGTCATATTCCTTCCCTTCCGCGCCATCCACCACGATCCCCCACTTGCCTCTACGCCCTGCCCAATAACCCACGTGTTTACTGTCCGGGCTGAAAACGAGAGTGTCCTCCCCAATCCCGTCACCTGCCTTCAGTTCCACGCCGTCGACTACGACCCACGACTTGTCGCCACGCCGCGCCGCATAAGCCAAGCGTTGGCTGTCCGGGCTGAAAACGGGATTGCCCGCCCCAATCCCGTCATATTCCTTGCCCTCCACTCCATCCACTACGACCAGTCCGTTCTCGGCACGAATTGCCTCATAAGCCACGCGTTTACTGTCCGGGCTGAAAACGAGACCGGTCGCCCCAATCTCGTCAAATTCCTTGCCCCGCACGCCATCCACTACCGCCAGCCACTTGTCGCCACGGTTTGCCACATAAGCCACAGCCACGCGTTTGCTGTCCGGGCTTACAATGAAGCACTCAGGGATTAGGCTACTGGGGTGGAACCTCCCCAATGAGATTTCTTTGGTCACAAGGGTGACTTCCGCGGCGGCTAGCGCACGAAAACCGGCAATCAGGCATAGCGCCAGTGCCCCCGTTCCGCCCACCAAACCAACAACAACTCGCACCCGGCTGCCCCGCATGTCGCCCTCCTCTGACGAAGTTGTCGCTCCCTGGCGGCAAAGATGGCACCAATGGAACAATCATGTCAACCCGTTTGAGCAGGTAGCGCGGAGGTGGAGGCACTCATTCCTCCTCCGCGGCACTAGATCGGGAAATGACCGCTTGGGGGCGCGGGTGCAAGGCCTATCATGCGCGGCATATCGTCTCCGCGACGCCACCGATCAGAGCACCGGCGTTTGATCGCCATGCGAAAGCCGCTCCGTACACGGGGCCAGATGACGAGCTGCACCTCTCGCGGTTCACCGAGACGCCTCTCAAGTAGCCGATTCCTTCTTCCAGGCCCTACTAAATGCAAAAAGGAACATCAATATCCAAAATACACCTGCTATTCTGGCGACTGTGATGGCTGTCTGTATGGATTCAGTCGGAGTGTCCGGCTTCATTACAATTGTCCCGGCGATGCCGCCGAGTTCCTTTGTCGAAACATTAACCATGAGACACAAGAATGCAACTAGAGCGCTAATGAAAACGCTCGGATGAAGAAAGATGGTGAATAACAACCTCTTCATGTGTGGCATCCTTCCTGTTTGACTGTCCTCGTCAACGAGTCAGCCCATGTGCGAGGCTCACTCGACGACGCTTCCGGAGCTGCTGAATGACCGTGATCACCAAGCACCAGCTCAAAGCGTTAACGACATGCCAACCTAAGACAGGAACCTTCCAAAAGTGGAGAATGCTGCCGGGGAAGAGCAAGACCTGCCATCCAAGACGAATAGGAAGCTCCAAAGGACCGTTATCTCCCACGATATCGAACACGCGGCAGCCCAAACCCACCGTCTGGCACGCACCGAATGCGATCCAGTGAATCATTTTCATGGCTGCTTCGCCGGAATCCCCGATTCGCCGCCGCCTTTCGCGAGCAAGCCTAGCAAGTACCGCCACGAAGGCCCAAGCGATGCCGTTGCAGAGTACTATCAACCCATAAAGGCCCAACTCGCTGGAGACCCAGCCAAATCCGCCCCCGACGAGCCCGATGCTAGCCGGAAAAAGCAGAACTAATAGGCCAACCATCATAAGAGGATGCAATTGGTAACCGAGGTCCGTCGTAATACACGCAAGGCCCACAGCCTGACATGCCGCAAACGCTATCAAGGAACCTTTATTCACAGACACCCTACCCGAAGCTTCAATACTTTGCCCGATTATACGCCAAACAAAGAAGCCAGGGAATGGCAAACCAGAAACAGCCTGCGATTCAGACAGTGGGGGAGGGCGCGAGGCTGGCGGGAGGCAGGAGCGGCGAGACGAGGGGAATTGGGCGCAGGAATGGGGGCGTGTTGAGACGGGTGGCGGCTGTGTCGTAGGGT
>JBEKLF010000010.1:0-74531 GCA_050010335.1 Terriglobia bacterium | reverse complement strand
CGCAGGAGATTCAGCGCACGCCGGCGTCGATCCGAGAGCAGCTCGGCCGAACCCGTAGGTCGCAAGGGGACCTCCTTTCGTCAGGAGGTCTATTATTGCATTATTTTATGTGAAGTCAATAACATTTCGTGAAACAAATTACCTCGATGGTTTAACTCATAGTTCCCCGTATCGTCTCGGCGCATTCCGAGACCCAATGGGCCAACCTCATACTCGAACGAATCCAGCACTGGCCCCTCATCCTTCCAAATAACTGAGGTTTGGAAGGACATTCCGTCTGCGCCGGTTAGTAAGGGTTCCAGCCATGACTGGTTGCTAGGAATGATTCAACCAAGGCACAATTTGAGGGCCTCATCCTTCCGATACCCATGGACGACACTAAGGAAAGTGCCTATATTCCCGGTCTCAAGAACTCTATTTCGATCCGGGGACTCGGCGGTCTGCTTGAGCAAGGGCAAGATTTGAAGAATGCTTGTCTTTCCCGAGCTATTAGTTCCAAAGAGTCCGGTGAGGCGGCCCAGACGCAGGTTGCTCGTGTCCTTCCATGATTTGAAATTTTCGGCACGCAGGCGGGTTATCATAGATTCAAACCCTCTCCTCACTTTCTCTAGGGAGAGTTTATCATATTGAGCTGGACGGTTACGTTTTGGAAGGCTTCGAGTTCTCCCGTGCGCCCGCCGCAAAACCCGTTGAACCTAAGCCCTCGGCGAGCCAGTCGGGTAGCCCCGGCCGGTGCGGTTCTGGCCGTGAGCTTTTCCCACGCCGGATATCCCGGCCCTTTCCCCACGGGGATCAAGAATTTCAGTAGGGCATGCCTTCGCCATCAAGGGAAGAACCCACGGTGAGCACTGCTCTGACCGTGGCTGCCCCGCTGCAGGTGGCTCAGCTTGGGCAGGTTCGAAGATGGGCGTTTTTCATTCCCAATTCGCCGAAGTACCCACTTAGCATTGTATCCGAGTGGTAATCGGGCGTCGTCGTTCTGGATGGGGCACGACGCTGCAGCCGGCCCAGGGGAAATGTGACCCCGTGCGCGGATCCGGTATGCGTGCAGGTGCAAGGCTCACCGTTGCCCTCCCACTCCGTGGAGAAGTACCCGCGGTATCCTCGCGCCTTCCGGCTCTCCTTCCCCTTTCATCTCAACTTAGGGTTTTGCCAGTTCCTCCCGCAGGCGCTTTTCCACTGCCTTGTGAAGCCATGCCTGCCGGGGATGAGGCGTTAGCGAACTACAGGTAAACGCAACAACAAAAATCCCATTTCTTGACTTTGCTCGCAAACTTTCTTAGTGTAGCGCCGAATTTATAAGCAACTCTCTATGGTCCTCGATTTCCCGCTTTCGTCACATGACGTTTCTTTGGTTGGATCTCAGATCAAGGATGAGTGCATTGGGAGGGAAGAACAATGAATGTTCGCTGGCTTTCTAACCGCACACTGCGGTGCTTCTTGATTGTGGCAGTACTAGGTCTCGGCCGGGCGGTTAAGGTCGCGGGCCAGTCCGACACTAAGCTGCCGGGGTCAACGCAGCGGCAACCGAATGGCGCGCAGCTACCCGCCGTCCGTCTGGATGGGAATTACTTCTCCCGCGAGGGGCATCGCTTTATTCCTGTGGGGGCCAACTGGGTTCCCGCCAAAGCGGCAATGGAGTGGCCGTACGATTGGGACCCGAAGGCGATTGAAGCGGACTTCGCGCGCATGCACGAACTGGGCTTCAACACCATTCGACTCGATCTCGTGTGGGCGTGGTTTGAGCCCCGGCCGAATGATTACAATCCCGAAGCATTTCGCGGACTCGACTATCTGATTTCACTGGCTCACCGCTATCACATTTATCTCCACCCTATGCTTCTAATTGGAGGAGAAGTGGGCGAAGCCTATTGGGATGTACCCTACCGTCAGGGCCGTGACCCTCAATCAGATCCCTACATGTTGCGGTTGGAGACCGACTTCGCTGCCGAGCTTGCCCGCCGGTATGGTAAGGAACCCGCCATTCTGGCTTGGGATCTGACCGATGAACCTCCGTTCTGGATTGTGGCTGAAAGTACCACGGATTCCATGGCCACCAATTGGACGCGGTTGATTACCGGGGCGATTCGCCGTCACGATTCCTTGCATCCCCTGGTGGTTGGGACCAGCATGGAAGACGTATGGCGCGGTCCCTTCCGTCCCGACATCATCCGCGACGAGGTGGACTTCTTCAGCGTGCATCCTTATTCGATCTATGCTCCGAAGCTTTTCCCCGATCCCATGCTCTCCGCGCGAGGCACGTATGGCGCTGCACTTGAAACGGCACTTTCGGGAGGCGCTGGGCACCCGGTGATGGTTCAGGAGATCGGAGCATCTTCGGCGCAGTATGAGCCTGAGCAGATTGCGAAGTACCTCGGGGCGAATCTCTATTCCGGGTTGGGTGCTGGGGCGAATGGATTCTTGATCTGGTGCTACACAGACGCCGCCCCGGATCAGTACCACCGTGTTCCTTACCTGCGCTCGCCGCATGAGACCCAGTTCGGGTTGACGACGTGGAATGGGAAGGAGCGCCCTGCGGCGGGAATGTTTAAGGATTTCGAAGCGATTGTGGCTAGGCTTGATCTCAGCGGCATCGAGCCAGCCCCCGCCGAGGCCGGCATCATCGTTCCCAACGAGTGGTCGAAGCCCTACGGCGACTTCTCACACTTTGGACTGGAAGGCCCGGTGATTGTGCCCTATACCTCCACCACGGAGGGAGGATCCGTATCCGGTCAGGCGCAACCCCGCTTCACCGAGGATAATGATTGGTTGACCGGTGCGTGGTTGTCCTCTTTCGTCCTCGCGCGCCGAGCAGGTTTGAAGGCGGACTTCCCTCGGGAGTACAGCGACTGGCAAGGCCATCCTCTATTGCTGATGCCTTCTCCGCTGACCAGCACGGACAGTTTCCTGGTGCACGTACACAGCGACTTCTGGGAAAAGGCCCGCCGATACGTCGAGCAAGGAGGCGCCCTGTATGCCTCCGTAGCTGGAGACGCGGCGATTCCGGAGATGGAGAGCTTATTCGGGGCGCGCCTAAAGGATCACTTTCCCGTCAGTGACGTTACCCTGAAGGTCGTCGCTTCCTGGGCTGGCTTGATGCCCGGCGACGTCTTCCACTACTCCGCTCCGGGCAATTCCCACGAGGGGGCAGCGGTGCTTGAGGTTCACGGTGGGACGATAATTGCCGTTGACCAAGCCGGACGGCCGGCGCTCGTCGCAAACACCCTGAGAAAAGGCAAGACCTTGCTGTGTGCGTACCCGCTCGAAAGCTATCTGGCCGGCGTTCCCGCGGTTTTCGACCAGGAGGAAAATACGCACCGGATCTATAGGGCCTTCCGGGAATGGGCGGGGGTCAAACCGCGATTCCAAAGTGATCGCCCGGCCGTGGAAGCCGTGTCACTCGATGCGAAAGATCACGGTTATGTCGTGATGGTGAATCATAGCGCGAACCCGCAGCAGGTGAAGGTGAACTCCGCGTTTGCCTTGACGTCTATTCAGCGCGTAACGCCAAACGGCGAACGTCCGGTTTCCCTTAGTGAGTCACAGTGGGAGTTGGACCTGCAACCCTACGAGGCGGCAGTTTTTGACTGGAGATGACAAAGGGGAAGCATATTTGAACGGAGGTAAAAAGGCATGATTGGGGCCCTTGATATCGGAGGCACGAAGATTGCCGTGGGGGTCGTGGATGCGAACGGCCGAGTGCTGGTAAAGGAAGAATGTCCCACCGATGGGCCTTTGGGGTTCGATTATGCCATGCAACGGGCGAGCGAACTGCTGGCCCGGTGCGCCGATCAGGCTGGCATCAAGCTGCAAGGGATTGGGATCGGCTGCACCGGCCCGGTGGATCCGCTGACGGGCACTTTAGGTGATATCAATACTCTGCCGGGATGGGAGGGGGGAAATCCCGTCAGGAAGTTATCGGCTGAATTCCGCGTTCCGGTCGCAATGGAAAACGACGCGGATGCGGTCGCCCTTGGTGAGGTAGCCTGGGGGTCGGGAAAAGGCAAAGCCCGCATGATCTGCGTCACCATCGGCACGGGCATCGGCGCGGGTGTGGTATTGGATGGAAAGGTCTATCGCGGGGTTGCTCAATCGCATCCGGAACTTGGGCACCACATCATCGAAACGTCGGGTCCGCCGTGCACGTGTGGTGCGCGAGGCTGCTGGGAGGCGCTGGCGAGCGGACCGTCCATGGTGGATTGGATCAAGACGATTGTGCCGCCTGATTACCCCAGCCATGGCCTGACCGCTCGGGAGATCTGCACACGAGCGCAGGGTGGAGACGAATGGGCGCGTCAGGCGGTCGAGCGCGAGGCCTATTACTTGGGCGTCGGTCTCGCCAATCTTGTCACCTTGTTTGTTCCCGAGGCCATCGTGCTCGGCGGCAGCGTCATGAAAAGTGCGAGTCTGTTCCTCGACCGCATTCACCAGGTCATCCGCCAGAATTGTGGTCTCGTTCCGCATGAAAGCGTTGAGATCTCGCTGGCATCCTTGGGTCCGGATGTGGGCCTGATCGGTGCCGCCGAAGTCTGGCGCAACCACTTTGAGTCCTCAGGAGATTAGCCATGAGTAACACTGATCCCAAATATCAAATTATCGAAGGTGAGTATCTGCTGGACATCTTGGACCAGCCTCGCGCGCTGGAGGCCACGCTCGCAGGGTTCAGCGCCCCTAATGGCTTGCTCCCCATTGCCGGTCAATTAAAACAAGGAATTCTGAAGCGGGTCGTGCTGACGGGGATGGGATCATCTTTTCATGCCCTTTATCCCTTGCACTTACTCCTCGCTTCTCGCGGCTGCGCGACATTGTGGGCTGAGACTTCGGAATTGATCCACTACCTTCCTCAATTGCTGGACCCTACTACCCTGATCATTGCGGTCTCGCAATCCGGCCAGAGCGCGGAAATTGTTAGTTTGTTGGAAAAAAACAAAGGCCGCGCCCGGATCATTGCCGTCACCAACACCGCGGAGAGCCCTCTGGGTGCGGGCGCCGATGCCGTACTGCTGACCAACGTGGGAGAGGAATTCTCGGTCTCATGCAAGACCTATGTGACGGCGCTGGTGGTCCTCAGCCAGGTCGGCGCCCTCCTTGGGTATGCTGATCCTCGGCCCATTCGAAGCGAGCTCGAGCAAGCCGCACCGGCGGCCGCAACGTATCTGAACTCCTGGCGGGATCACGTCCTGGAATTGGCGGCCGCCCTGGACAACGTTCATAACCTGTTCTTTGTCGGGCGGGGGATCTCGCTCGCTGCCGTTGGAACCGGGGCGCTCATCACGAAAGAGTCTACTCATTATCACGCCGAGGGAATGAGCAGCGCCGCATTTCGGCATGGACCCTTGGAGATGGTCAGTGAAAAGACGTTCGTCGGCGTTTTCTGCGGGGCTGAGACGACGCTGGGGCTCAACGCCAAACTGGTTGAGGACATCCGCCGTAAGGGCGGAAGGGCTGAGTTGATCGGAGCGGAAGCCCGACGTTCGTCTCTGCGGATTCCCGCGGTCCCAGAGAGTGTGATTCCGATCCTTGAGATACTGCCGGTGGAGATGATCACGCTGGCGTTGGCGGCGCAGACGGGAAGGGAAGCAGGCCGGTTCAGCTTCGCCTCCAAGGTCACCACGACCGAGTGAACCAAGAGGACGAGGGGGCACGTTTACGTATGAAACGAAGCAACTACCTGGTGGGTTTGGTCTTTGCGACTTTCTTTGTTATTTCGCTCCTCTCCAACATTCTTGGGCCCATCATCCCCGACATCATCGAAAGCTTTCATGTCAGTATGGCGGCCGCCGCCTTGCTGCCGTTTTCCTTCTTTATTGCGTACGGAGTACTCTCCATCCCCACTGGCTTCCTGGTGGAGTTATGGGGGGAGAAATGGGTCATGCTGGTTTCCTTCGCTGTGGCGTTGGTCGGCTCATTGTTTTTCGCGCTGCTACCCGTGTATCACGTTTCCTTGGTGTCTCTATTTCTCATCGGTGGAAGCATGGCCGCTCTGCAAGTGGCAATTAACCCGCTCCTGCGCGTTGCGGGCGGGGAAGAACATTTTGCTTTTAATGCGGCATTCGCCCAATTAATCTTCGGGTCCGCGTCCTTTGTCAGTCCACAACTTTACTCTTACGTGGTCCTTCACCTCGGAGACCAACCGAACAAGAAGAACTTCCTGCTCCTTATCCTGAAACGATTGGTTCCGGCAAGTCTGCCGTGGGTTTCCATGTACTGGATCTTCAGCGGGGTGATCATCCTGATGCTCCTTACATTATCGGCATCCAGGTTCCCGCAGGTGAAGCGCACCGAGGAGGAGCAGGCTGGCGCTGTCAGCATGTATGGCCATCTCCTCAAAAGGCCGATCGTGCTGCTGTTTTTTATCAGCGTATTCATGTACGTGGGCTCAGAGCAAGGGACCGCAGACTGGATCTCCCAGTTCCTCGCCCAGTATCACGGATACGATCCTCACACTACCGGCGCGACCGTGGTGGCGTGGTTTTGGGGACTGCTCACTGCAGGCTGTGGGCTTGGCATGCTATTTCTGAAGCTGTTGGATAGCCGGAAGGTCCTGCTGGGCTTTAGCCTCGGGGCACTGACAAGCCTGACGGTCGCTTTGTTCGGCAGTGGAACTGCAGCGAAGCTGGCGTTTCCCCTAACCGGTCTCTTCGCATCGGTAATGTGGCCGATCATAATTTCCCTGGCGTTGAATTCCCTTGCGGAACACCATGGCCCGTTTGCGGGTATCCTCTGCACCGGCATCATGGGGGGAGCCGTTGTGCCCTTGATAATCGGGCGCCTCGGAGATTCCTTTGGGCTTCGCGCGGGGATGGCTTTCTTGTACTTCACTTTTGGTTGGGTCTTATGTGTCTCCTTTTGGGCGAAGCCTTTGATCGCGAACCAAACCATTGGCAACGATAAAGCGTCACAGGCTTCCCCATGAATCTGGCTTCGTGTCCCAAGTTATCCGGGCTCTGCTGCAACTGTCAGCCCATCGTTGCATGGGAAAGGACGGCGGAGTCGGCAACCTCTCGCTCGAGTGAGGCGAAGCCGAGCCCTTCTTTTGGGTCCATGCATCTCGCATTTGTTCGAACCGGCGAGATATGCGGGTCTGGATGGTGCTTCGACAGGGTCGGTTGCAGGGGGCTTAGGGAGGGGTGGTCGTGGGCGCAGAAGAATCTGTTTGTTCTTCTCGCTGCAAATTAATGCCGGTCAGGACGTTCCGCTGTTGCTAAAGATTCGGCCTGAAAAGTCGTTATCGTCCCCCACACAATCTGGAGAGCATAACCCGGTCGAAAGTACCTGTGGCGGTGCGCTCAGACACCCTGCACGCGCAATCCGGCGGCGCGGGCCAATTGGGCTTGATCCCGGTTGAAGGTATAAGAACCGTCGGCGGCAAGCGCCAGTGCGGAAGCCGCGTGGAGAGCGTCCAGGGCGCGCCAACCCAGGCTGGGCCCGAAGCGCCGGGAAAACTCTCGCGCCCGCGATCAGGTCTTTGAGGGCAAGTCTTCCCACCGCCAAATGCCGGCATGCAAGTCGTGTAACCTGGGCAAGGGGTCAAGAGATTGACTCAGGGTGGGTGCAGGAAGAACTGTTCTCACGCGGGCTAGCGCCCCTCGCTCCGTTAGGGGCGGCGGCAGACGTGGCACGGGCATCCTGCCCATGCCGGAGACGGCCAGGATGGCCGCGCTCCCAGAGCTGCGGGGCGTTTCCCATGTCGGATACCCCCGGCCCTTCCGCCCGGGAATCAAGCATCCCAGCAGGGCAGGCCTCCGGCGTTTGGGTTATCTGGCCGGGCCCTCCACGACAGAGTCGACAAAGGCATTGAGGCTTTCGAAGCGGACTCGCAAGTCTCCAAAGCTTCGAGTGAATGCCCGCCCGACATCCTGGGCCACAACCACATTTTCTCCCTCGGGGTGCTGGTGCCGAAAGGCGCGAAGGTTCGTAGGTTCGAAGCTGTCGGCCGACCACTTGCACTCAATGGTTAAGGGCTTTGCGCGGAGTCGAGTCAGGACGAAGTCTACCTCGTGGCCGCGCTTGTCCCGCCAGTAGGAGACATCCCGGCTCTGCGTACGGGCCATCAGTTCGTTCAGCACGAAGTGTTCCCACAGCACCCCGAGATCCTCCTCTCGCAACTCCTGCCACCCGCGGTAGTAGCAAACAAATCCGGTGTCAAATCCGTAGACCTTGGGCGCGGCGACGATTTCATTTGACCGGCGAGCGCTGAAGGGCTTGATAACATGGGCGACGAAGGTTGCCTCGAGCACGCGCAAATAGTTCGCAATGGTTGGCCGGCTGACTTCGCAGGGACCCGCGAAGCGAGTGGCCTCGAAGATGCCGCCGCTCTGGGCCAGGATGAGCTCGGTGAATTTCTGGAAAGAATCGCGCCGCTCCAGACGGAATAATTCCTGGATGTCTTTGGCCCAAAATGCGTCCATCCATTCCTGAAAGTCGCGCTCGGGGAAATCCGCAGGCAAGAGAAACGGCGGCAACCCCCCTCGGCGCAAGCGGCGCTTCAGGTCAGGTAGCTTGGCGTCGTCCAGATCGCGAAGGCACATCGGCGCGAGCCACACGTCCCGCTTGCGCCCGGCGAGGGTGTCCCTGAACTTGCTGGAAGCCCCCAGCGTGGACGACCCGGTGGCGATGATGTGGACGCTGCGGTAGTGGTCGGCGGCAATCTTTAGCAGCTCAGACGGGTTGGATAACCGATGGATTTCATCAAGGATGATTCGTCGCCCGCGCAGGCCGTCCAGAAAGCCCTGCGGGTCCAGCAGCATCCGGCGTACACGGGGAAGTTCGCAGTCGAAGTACTCGACATTGGGCAGGCTCTGGCAGAGGTACGTTTTTCCGACGCGCCGCACGCCTGATAACCAAATTACCGAGCGAGTCCGCCAGGCGCGTTCAAGGAGATCGAGCCAGAAATGCCGCTGCACCATATGCAGGTATATTTACATATAGTGTCACCAAACGCAAGTACGCTTACATTCAGTTCTCCGCTCGGAGCAAGGGCCTTTCCCACACCCGAGGCGCCGGCCCATTTTGCGCGGGAATCAAGCATTCCATCGGGGGATTCCTTCGCCATCACGGAAAGAACCCATTGTCGGCAGACCGCGGACCGTGGCTACGCTTTCGGGCAAGCGCGATAAAAAGGCCTGACGCTAGCCCAAGACAGATGCTACGCTTTTGCCGGTTGAGCGATTTTATTTGCGAACTCCATGCTGACACAAGCCGAAGCCGACCAGTTCATGCAAATGGTGAAGCACTTCGTTCGCCCTCCGGCGACGATTACGATCCTGCCGGGGGCGGGTGACACGTACGAACTTGCGGGCCCCAACAATCGAGAGACATTCTTGCTCGACGTTTGGCGAGGGACACTCCGCTTGTCGAAATTGAAGTACCAAAACGGGGTACAAACCGCTGTGATTTTGGTCAGGCTGGATGTTGACGGAGCACCGCACACAAATCCGGACGGGGAAAGGCTTGCGGGTACGCATCTGCACTTGTTCAGGGAAGGTTACGACGACAAATGGGCTTACCCGGTGGACCCTACGATGTTCCCCATATTGAGCGATCCAGGAGCGACCTTTCACGAATTCTGTGCCTTCTGCAATATTGAGGCACTGCCTCCTGTTCAGGGGGTCATGGTATGAACCGGGAAGAGTGCCAGAAGCTGATCAATTCCTATGTGGACTGGCTGCGCCAGGGAATCTCCGTGGAAAAGGTGGGCGGAGCCTGCGAGTTGACCACTCCTTTTCTCGATCGCCATAACGATCATCTCCAAGTGTATGCCACACGGCAGAATGGAAACATCGTCCTTTCTGACGACGGTTATATCCTTTCCGACCTGAGAACGAGCGGACTTGAGGTTGACACCCCTAAACGGAAGATGGTCCTGGATAGCGTGCTCAACGGTCTCGGCGTGCGCGTACAGAACAATCAATTGCTCGTCGAAACCTCAGCCAAGAATCTGCCGCAAAGGCTCCATTCTCTGGTTCAGGCCATGCTGGCGGTCAACGATATGTTCGTCATGGCGCAGCCGCGGGTTGCCAGTTTCTTTGTTGAAGATGTGCGGGCTTTTCTCGACAGCCATGACATTCGCTACACTTCGAGAGTGAAGCTTGCCGGTAAGAGCGGGTACGATCACGGGGTCGACTTCTTGATTCCAAAATCGAAAAAGCGTCCGGAGCGGATCCTCCAGGCTATCGCCACTCCCAAGCGCGACAACATTTTTACCTACTTATGGACTCTAAACGACACCCGGGCGGCACGCACAGGGGATTCGAACGATGAGGCAGAAGCGTACGCCTTTCTGAATGATCAGGAAAATGCCGTCGGCGGTGACGTGATCGAAGCATTGAATGCCTATCGCGTCATTCCCGCCGTATGGTCCCATCGTGACGAATATGTCGAGGCTCTGGTCGATTAACCGGCGCGGATTCCGCAGGAAATTCAAGCATGCCAGCAGGGGATTCCTTCGCCATTAAGGAAAGAACCCACGGTGAGCATTGCTCTGACCGTGGCTGCCCCGCTGCTGGTGGCTCAGCTTGGTCAGGTTCCAGGAAGGGCGTTTATCGTTCCAAATCAAACGAAGTAGTCACGTAGAATAGCAACCGAATGCGTCGTCGCTCGCGCACAATGCACGGAATGAGCGCTTTCCCCACGAGTGGCTTCTCCTCGAGGTTCCGCTACTCGGCTCGATCCTTAGAAGCCACTACGCACCCGCACGCGTTCCTGTCTCATGATGCTTACTTCAGATACGCGCGTACAAGCTCGATCAGATCTTCGGTAAGTTCCTCCGTGGATTCTGTCCGGCGTTCCGGATGCATGAGGTGCAGCCGGATGTGATCTTCCATGATCTCCGCCATCAGACTGTTGACTCCGCCCCGAATCGCTGCCAGGAGCATCAAGATGTCTGCGCACTCGTCCGCCTCGGTCACCGCACGTTCGACGGCGGTAATTTGGCCGCCGAGGCGTTTGACGCGTGAGAGCAGCTTCTGTTTTTCTTTCGATATTTCCGGGAGTTTGTCTTTCATAAGATGTTTTTACATTTCTCCTGCACTTTTCTCTTGACATGTACCCTAGGGGGGTATCATATAATATCCCGAGCGGGAAAGCCAGTCCTCCCGCTAAGACTAAAGGAAAGGACGTATGAAAACCAGTAGTGAGTACAAGCCTCCGCGAATGGCCGGCGGCTTCCCGGTGTAGAAGAAGCTCTCTGGTGTCCCGATAAGCCTCAGTGTCCTGCCTATCGCCTGACCTCTGCTTCTTCCAGCCGACAACTGAAGAACCTGAGGGATCGAGGCTGGTGCTTTCAAGCACACTTCTTCCATCCCGAACATCGAAACGCGCGAACTGTGAGGCGACCTACTCAGCCGCGATAGATCTGCGCTGAAACTGAGGGCGGCAGTCCGCGCGGCGGGGGTTCCTTGCCCATTCGCCAGATAAGTTTTGGATTGTCGATGCTCTGATTCCATTCTGGGAAGCGGTCCTTGACGCCCTGTTTTATTGCATGCGCGGAGACTCCAAGCTTAGACGTTCGGCAACGCAACGCGGTGATGTGTCGAATCTGCGTTGGGCGGGTTGTGCGGTCCAGATCCCAGCCCTCCAAGCGCGAGAAGCGATTTCCTAATTTGTCGAGGTAAGGCGCGTGAATATTCTTTCCAAGTTCTATTACCGGTACAAGAAGATCCTGAAGGTCATCAGGCTATTCCTCATCATTGCCGGCCCCGGCATCATCGTCATGGTTGCCGACAACGATGCAGGAGGCATCACGACGTATACCGCCACAGGGGCGAAGTACGGTTTCCATCTCATCTGGTTCCTGATCCTGCTGGGGCCGGTCGCTTACTACGTGCAGGAAATGACCGTACGACTTGGCGCAGTGACCAAACGGGGTCATGCGGAGGCTATTTTTCACGCTTTCGGATCTTTTTGGGGATGGTTTTCCCTTTTGGACCTTGTGCTACTGAATTGGCTCACCATGATCACGGAGTTTATCGGCATGACTGCGGCGCTCGGTATTTTCGGTGTGCCGCGAGTGGCCACTGTGATTATTGCTTCGGTCATGATGGGGACCATGGTCATCCAGGGGCGCTACTGGACATGGGAGAAGGCGGCAATGGTCTTTTGTGTACTCAATCTCATTTACATCCCCGCCGCGTTCATGATCCATCCTCCGGTCAGCGAAGTTCTTCAGGGTTGCTTGATTCCACAGCTTCCACCCGGAGGGTTCACTAACGAGCTGTTCTTCTTCCTCATGGCTAATATCGGTACCACGATTGCGCCCTGGATGATTTTCTTCCAACAGAGCGCAGTGGTGGACAAGAGCCTACAGGAGAAAGACATCACCGGCGGCAGGGTGGACACGGCGATAGGCGCCTTTTTCACGGTGGTCGTAGCCGCCTTCTGCGTCATCCTTACCGGCACGCTTCTCCCCGGTCAGAACATTTACGATGCCGCCTCGGCAGCCGCTAAATTCATGGGCATCAGCAAGCAACTCGGCACCTTCCTGGCCATTGGGTTGTTCGACGCGGGATTTCTGGGAGCCATCTGCATCTCGCTCGCCAGCTCGTGGGCTTTCGGTGAGGTATTCGGTTGGGCTCACTCTCTCAATAACAAAGTGAAAGAGGCGCCCTGGTTCTACGCGTATTACTTTTTCGGCATCGGGTTGGCGGGGACGGTGGTTCTGATTCCGCACGCACCGCTGGTGCTGATCACGCTTTTTGTGCAGGTGATCGCGGTGACCTTACTGCCTGCGGCCTTGGTCTTTCTGATCCTGCTCCTTAACAACGAGGAAACCATGGGCCGGTACAAGAATACAATGTTCCAAAATATCGCCAATATCACGATTGTGGCTCTGATCATCATCGTTTCCACCTTGTATGGGATCAGCGCGCTCTTTCCAAACATTCTGAAATGAACCACAGTGTCGAGGCTATATATGATTCTTGAATTCTTTAAGAACACCGTGAGCACGGTGAGGTCCATCAACCAGAAGTACGCTAAACCGCAGATCAAAATGACCCGAATGGTGAAGTTCTCTCTCTTGTCGCTCCGGCTTTATCTCATATTTCTGGTCGGGATATTGGTTTACAGGTTCATTACATTGCTCCGTTGAGCAGAGGTGACTCATGAGCGAAACGAAAACGGTCCGGAACGGGGTAGAGAAGCGCTATTTCTTAACCGAACTCATCGGGGCGCGCGCCTATCTGCGGGGGAAGAAGATCGGCAAGCTAACCGACGTCATCGTAGTAGACCAGGGCAAGCTGGCCGAGGTCACCCATGTCCAGATTAGTCGGCCCTTCGGTGACCCCGCGTTGCTCGTACCGCAGCAAAAGGCCCGATCGTTTGGCCCTCGGGGAATCACCGTCGACATCGAGGATCCACAGAGCTATGTACGGGGGCTTTTGCCCGGAGAAATCCCGCTGAGGGACTATCTCTTGGACAAAAAAGTTTTGGACATCGAGGACCGAGAGGTCGAAGTTGTCTACGACATTCGTTTGGCGGTAACGGGTGACAAGGTCTACGTGAGCGATGTCGACATCAGCCGTTACGGCTTGCTCCGCCAACTCGGGTTTCGAAGTCTGGCCGATTATCTCTACAAACGAGCGGATGAAGCAAAGAAGAAGCTCATCCCTTGGTCCTATATCCAGCCCCTGCCGCCCCAACTGGGCGCGCTCCAGGGGAACGTCAAGTTGAACATCCTGAAAGAAGAGCTTTCTGATATTCACCCGGCGGACCTGGCCGACATCGTGGAGGAATTAGACAGCAGTCAGCGGGTGACCATTCTTGAGGGTCTCGACACCGAACGCGCTTCCGACACGCTGGAGGAGATTGACCCGGCCGTGCAACGCGACATCGTGTTCTCTCTCCGCAAAGAGCGTGTGGCGCAGCTCATCGGTGAGATGACCTCCGGGCAGGCGGCCGACATCCTGGCTGTTCTGCCTGCCAGCGAGAAAAGGGCGGTCCTCGAGCTGCTGGAACCAACCAAGGTCGCGAAGATCGAAGAAATCCTGCAGAAGCATGAAGTTAATATTCTGAATTTCACCACGAACAAGTTCATTAAGTGTCCGCCTGACATGACCGTGCAGCGAGCCCGCAGGAAGTTCCGCGAAATGGCTCGATCCATGGATGTGGTGATGTACTTCTATGTCGTCAATGAGATGGACAAACTCCTAGGCGTAATCGACATCAAGGAGTTGTTTATGGCTGAGGATGATGTCTTGTTGAGTCATTTGATGGCCGAAAACTCCATCAGCCTCAACCCAGAGAGCACCATGAAGCAGGCGGCGGACGCGTTCATCCGCTATGGCTTCCGGGCGCTTCCCGTCACCGATGAAAACGACATCATTCTGGGTGTTGTTCCGTATCGTGACGTAATGAATCTTAAGCATCGGATTCTCGACTAGACGAGAGCGGAGCCCAGAGAGGAGGCAATCGTGGGAATTCTTGCGAAGGTGCTTTTGTTCGGCTTCGCAGCTTTCTGGGCCCTGGGCGTATTGCTGTATGTGATGGCGCCGATGCTCTGGCACTTCATCAGGCATCGGCTGACGAATCACGACCGGCGGAAATCTAGGCTGCCTGACCGCCCCCTGGGGGGAGGCCCCGAGAACCGAGCAGGCAATCCCAACAACGAACGGAGGTAACGACCATGCTCACGATGAAATGGATCTTTGATATCGACGGCCGCCTCAAGGCGGTGTGGAGCGAGAACGTGGAGAATCGATGCGCTGGTGACTTCCCTGCCGGTGCGCCCTCCGCACGAGCACTTCGCGCCGGGGGTCCACCCGGCTACGTGCGGAGGTCCCTTGCCGCACGGCTAAAGGATCAGTGCCGAACCCAATCGCCGCTTTGTGTCGGCGTTCAACCGGACCGTGAGAACCACGGCGTCACCACGCTCGCCTCAAGGTGGGTGTCCCGGCGATTGGGTCCGGCAGTGATCCTCGCCTGCCTGTTTTGGAATTCTCAAATGAAAGCATTGCTTCGTCGCCTGATGTGGGCGGCGCTCATGGCGCTGGCCCTCGGCGCCCTGTCTCTGTACGGCCAGGACAACAGCCAGAGCGCACCAGATGAGGGCAAGTCGTGGGATTTTCACGTTCAGGCCACGGCGATACCCCAGGGTCACGGGGGATTCGATTCGCCCTATTCCGGCCAGAACAGCCTTAGTCCGGCGGGAGATTTGGAAACTTCGCTTACCACGACCTTCTTCATCGGGCGCAAGCTGTGGAATGGCGCCGAGATTTACTTGAATCCGGAGATTCTTGCCGGTAAAGGAATAGGCTCCACGCTGGGAATTGCCGGGTTCCCCAACGGGGAAATCTATCGCGTGGACAGCGCCCGCCCCAAAATCACCCTGGCGCGGTTCTTTATTCGCCAGACGTGGAACCTGGGAGGTACGGAGAAATACTTGGAAGATGACCAGAACCAACTCCCCAGCCGGCAGAGATCCACTCGCATCACGGTGACCATGGGAAAGTTTTCGGTCGTCGACCTTTTCGACGGCAACACTTACAGCCATGACGCCCGCACCCAGTTTCTGAACTGGTCGCTGATGGATAATGGTGCCTGGGACTTTGCCGCAGACACTCGCGGCTACACCTACGGGTTGGCAGTTGAGATGATGAAAGGCCGCTGGACACTGCGCTACGCCGACGTGATGATGCCCAAAATCGCCAACGGTATGGGCATGGACACCAATATTGCCCGCGCCCACGCCGACAACCTGGAACTGGAACGTCGGCACACCTTGAACGGCCACACTGGCGCAGTTCGCGTGATGTCATACAACAATCATGCTCATATGGGGAATTATCGGACCGTACTCAATACGCCTGCCGACGGCTTGGACATTACCAAATCGCGGACTTACTCTCGTAAGTACGGCTTCGGCATCAACGGCGAGCAGGAGATCTTCAAGGGCGTTGGGGCTTTTCTCCGCGCCGGCTGGAATGACGGCCACACGGAAACGTTTGCCTTCACCGAGATCGATCGCACCGCAAGCGGCGGCGTGAGCGTCAAAGGCCTCCACTGGAAGCGCAAGTCCGACACGCTGGGAGTCGCCCTGGTGGCGAACGGTATCTCCAGGGACCACCGCGAATACCTCGCCACAGGCGGCTATGGCTTCATCATCGGCGATGGGAAATTGAATTACGGAAAGGAAGTGATCCTGGAGTCCTACTATTCGGTGACCCTCCGGTGGGGCTTATCTATTTCGCCTAATTTCCAGTACGTAACGGACCCCGCGTACAATCGGGACCGTGGCCCCGTGCCCATATACGCCATGAGGTTCCATTGGGAAAAATAGGGAGTTCGTGCCAAGACCGTCATTACGCGCGTGCAAAGCCATCTTTGGCCCCCCATCTCGGCCCACAATTCGGAAATCCGGCCGAATTGGAAATCTCTTCAAACCGCCCTAGGGAATCCCGGCTGCGGCCGGTGAGGGGAGTTGATCATGAGCTGGTTGAGCTTTTCCGCCCAGGTTGGACTGGCATTATTCTTTGGGGGCCTGATCGGACTGGAAAGACAATGGCGTCAACGCAGCACCGGACTGCGAACCAATGGATTGGTAGCGGTGGGCGCCGCCATGTTTGTGATCATGGGCGGCCTGCTGGGGGGTCATGATGGCCAAGTCCACGTTGCTGCCTACGTGGTTTCCGGCATTGGCTTTCTGGGGGGCGGGGTCATTCTCAAGGAGGGAGCAAATGTTCGGGGTGTGAACACCGCCGCCACACTCTGGTGCACGGCAGCTATTGGCACTCTCGTTGGTTCCGGCCAGATTCGTTTTGCCGCTCTGGGTATAGCGGGCGTGCTCGCGGCAAACCTGCTCCTGCGCCCCGTCGCTCGGCTCATCAACCGAACACCACAAACGACAGAAGGATCAGAGATTCTTTACCACTTGCATTGCATCTGTCGCGCGCCTCGGGAGGCGCATATCCGTGCACTGCTCTTGCAAGCGGTGGGACCAACGCCGCTGCAACTCCTCTCGCTTCAAAGCAAGGACCAAGCGGGCACTGACTACGTGGACGTGTCCGCAAAGCTGAGAACGGTCGGCCGAAAGGACGACTACCTGGAACAGATGGTAACCCGGCTCTCGCTGGAGGCGGGTGTCACCTCCATCAGTTGGCATGTGGCTTCGATCATAGACACCGAGGAGGCTGAGCTCGCAAGTGACGCGGGGGTCCAAGGCTAACGCCTCATCAGTGCTTAGGATATACTGCGTGGCCGCTGGCACACCTCGCAATCCGTTTGCGGGGCTATGATTAGCGATAGACTTAAAGGCGAAATCCAAAACCCGGTGAGTTTCCGGATCGACAAGCATGATGACCCCCGAGCACATCCCAAACCACCACGAATCGCGCGCACCCCAACTCGCCATGCGGCTTTCCTTGGCAGTTGGCTTTTTCATGCTCGGAACAAAAGTACTTGCCTATTGGATGACGGGATCCGCAGCGATCCTCTCCGACGCTGCCGAGTCGGTCGTCCACGTGGTGGCTGTTGCCTTTGCCGCTTACAGCCTCTGGTTGAGCCGCAAGCCTCCTGACCCCAGCCATCATTACGGTCATGACAAGATTGCCTTCTTTTCGGCCGGGTTCGAGGGCGCCATGATCGTGCTGGCGGCGTTCTATATCGTCTATGAATCAATTCACAGGCTGATTGCGGGGCCCAAACTGGAGAACCTGGGGGCAGGGGCTTTGCTCATTCTAGTTGCTGGCGCAATCAACGGAGGTCTGGGCGGATATCTCGTAGGGGTTGGAAAAAAGCATGGGTCTTTGATCCTAAAGGCCGATGGTAAACATGTACTCACCGACTGCTTGACCAGTCTCGGCGTCCTTGTGGGACTAGGTTTGACCATCCTCACGGGCTGGTTGCGCTTCGATCCCATTGTTGCGATTCTTGTTGCCCTGGACATCCTGTGGATGGGAAGCAAGTTGATTCGTCAATCGATCGGGGGGTTGATGGACGAAGTCGATCCGATGGCCCAAGCTCAAATCCGGCGATTGCTCGTCGAGATGACTTCCGAAGCCGGCGTTGAGTTTCATGGGTTGCGGCATCGCAATGCTGGTAATACTAATTGGGTGGAATTCCATCTGCTCTTTCCCAAAAACACTTCCTTAGAGTCTGCGCATTCGCTGGCGACCAGAATTGAAGAGAGGATCCAACAAGATTCGAGGATAAGAACCGAAGTGATCAGCCATTTGGAGACCCTGGAGGATCACCATGAGGTCCATAGTCGTGGTCACTTTGAGAAGTTTGACGAGTAAGGTCTGCCGCGATCCAACCCTCCGCCCGACCCATCCGGGGTCCTGTCGACCCTTTATCGCACCCTGCTTCGAATCCGTGATTGGCTCATACGCCTGAGGTTCCCGTACAGTGGGGAACGCAGAAATTCGAGCTCTAGTCGCACTGCAAGTTGCGGCCGTTCAAATAGTTCCGGCGTTGTTAGGGATTCGGCCTGAAGAGTCGCCTTATTGTCCCCCACACAATCCTGAGAGCATAAGTCGGTCGAAAGTACCTGTGGTGCGCTCAGACACCCAGGACGCGCAATCCTGCGGCGCGGGCCAATTGGGCTTGATCCCGGTCGAAGGTGCAAAAATCGTCGGCGGCAAGCGCCAGGGCGGAAGCCACGTGGAGGGCGTCCGGGGCGTGGCAACCCAGGCTGTCCGCAATAAGGTGTGGGAATATAAATTGTACCGAAGCCCGTCATGGCATTTCCCCGCATCATCCTTCTTGCTCAGGCATTCCTGAGAACGATCTTGCCTTCCACGGAACCTGTCGCCAGGAGTTCGAGGGCCTGTCTCGCTTCGAGGAGCCCGAAAGTGTGGGTGACGAGCGGGTCGATCTTCTTTTCTGCGAGGAGTGCGAAGATCTTGGGTAGATCCTCACGCAATGGCTTGGGGTTCTTCCGGTACAACGCCGAGATGCCGTAGAAGGTGCCGCGCCGCCCCCGAAGGCGCGCGCCCATGAAAAGATTGCCGAACATGGCCAGCTTGGATAATCCTCCGCCAGCGCCCATGAATCCAAATCCCACCACTGCCCCGCCCCGTCGCAGGGAGCCGATGCAGGGGCCGATGTTGGCGCCGCCGACTGCGTCGAAGACGTAATCGACACCTTGAGGTTCGAGCGCACGCGTGAGGCGGTCGAGCGACCCCGCCCGGTAATCGATTGGCGTCGCACCGAGTGCACACAGGATGGCATGCTTCGACCGAGACGCAGCGCCGTATGTCTTGACTCCGGCCAGCCTTAACAGTTGCAGGGCTGCGGTGCCAACGCCTCCGGCGGCGCCAGTGACCAGCGCGGTTTGGCCGGGCCGCACCTTGGCGACGCGATGAATCATTTGCCACGCCGTCACGTAGTTCAGGATCACGGCGGCGGCATCGCGATCGGAGACGTCGGCAGGAACTGGCAGGAAGTGGTCGGCCTCACGCACCAGAAGTTCTGCAAAGGCGCCATAAACGGTGAGCGCAGCCACGCGCTGGCCCAATTCGAAGCCCGTGACACCAGCGCCAATCGCGTCAACCACGCCGGCGGCCTCATAGCCAAGCACGAAGGGCATCTTCGGCGCGTACAGATAGTTGCCCGCCAACATGGTCAAATCGGTCGCGCCCACGCCGGCCGCCCGCACGCGTACGCGCAGTTGCCCCGGACCGGGATGCTCAATCGGCAACTCGACGACCTGGAGAACTTCCGGTCCGCCCTTCTTCGTCAACATCACGGCGCGATATGTTGTTGCTATGGACATTCTTTTTGATCCCCCCCCGCAAACCCGAGTTCTAAACGGCTTGCAAATGCACGAATGCCTCTTGGGCGGGGAAATCTGTCTGCAAGACCCCAATTATACGATCTCGCATTTTGCAAGTCTGGGTCTGTTCCATATTGAACAGGAGCGAACAAGGTGGTGCCGCGCTGTGCGCTGATCTTGATCCCAAATCTTGAATCTTAGACCCGAATTCTAAATCCGCCCCCGCCTCTGCTACAATAAGCGCATAGCCATGGCTGACTCAAATCTGGCTCACAGAACCCTCGATCCCTTCTCCTGCGACGTGCTGGAATTCCCGGCCGTTCTTGAACTGCTGCACGGCTATCTTTCCGGCCCCATCAGCGAGCCGCTGCTGGAACGGGTTTCGCCGCACACCGATCTGGAGAGAATTCGGCGTGATTTGGCATTGGCGCGTGAGGCTCGCGAGTATTTGCGCGAGAGCACTCGCCCGGGCATGGCCTGGCTGTGCGAGCCCGGCCCGCTGCTCGACAAATTGCGGGTGGAAGGGCTGGCACTCGCTGCCTTGGAAATCCTGGCGTTAGTGGAATTGGCGCGGGCAGCGTTGGATCTGCACCGCACGCTTGCCAAGGCTTCCGCCTCGCACGCCGCGGGAGGGGGCCAAACGCCGTCCGGCCCTACCGAATTGCGCCATGGGGAAGGCGGCCGAACGCCGTCCGACAAAACCGCGCCGCCAACCGCGACGTCAGGTATGCCCCGCCTGTCGGAGCTGGCGCACGCGCTGCCGGATTTCCGGAGCCTGGTCACGGAGCTGGGGGGCAAGATTAACCCCGACGGCACCCTGGACTCCTCCGCGAGCGCGGAGTTGGGGCGCGTGCGGCGGGCCATCGAGCGGGCCAAGCTGGAAATCCAGTCGAGCCTGGAGCGCATGCTGCGGAGATTCTCCCAGGATGACGTGCTTCAGGACGCGGTGGTGACCATCCGCAACGATCGCTTCGTTATCCCCGTCCGCGTGGAAGGAAAACGGCGCGTGCAGGGTGTGGTGCATGGAACGAGCTCCTCCGGCGCCACGGTTTACATCGAACCGCTTGAGACCCTGGCGCTGAATAATGACCTGGTGGAATTGCAGGACCGCGAGTTCACGGAAGTTCAACGCATCCTGGGCGAATTCACCCGCAAGCTTCAAGAACGCCGCGAAGACTTGAGGCGCGCAGCGGACATCTTGGCCGAAATCGACTGGGCCTTCGCCAAGGGCGAATTCAGCAAACAGTTTGACTGCTGCATTCCGGAGGTGCGCCAGGATCGGGCAATTTGTCTGAACGGGTTTCGCCACCCGCTTCTCCACGTTGCGTTGAGGACGTTTGCCGACCGCCTAGTCCCACTCAGCCTGGAAATCAAAAATCCAAAAAAGCTGATGATCATCAGTGGACCTAATACCGGCGGCAAGACCGTCGCCCTGAAAGCGGTGGGCATTGTGGTGCTGATGGCGCAGGCCGGAATTCCCGTGCCCGCCAGCGAAGTGAAGCTGCCGCTGTTCGGGCGCGTGCTGGCGGATATCGGCGACCAGCAGTCGATTGAGGCGAACCTCAGCACCTTTTCCGCCCACGTGACGAACATCGAGGCCATGGCGGAAGTGGTCGGGCCAAACGACCTGGTGCTGCTGGATGAGATTGGGGCTAGCACCGAGCCCAACGAAGGCGCGGCGCTGGCCGTAGCTATTCTCGAACACTTTCGCCAACGCGGCGCGATGACGATGGTCACCACCCACCATTCGCGCCTGAAAGCCTATGCCGCGGAAACCCCGGAGGCCGTGAACGCCGCGATGGAGTTCGATGAAGCCACGCTGGAACCCACCTATCGGCTGCTCGTGGGCTTGCCGGGAAAGTCCAGCGCCTTAGACATCGCCGCGCGTCTGGGCTTGGAGCCCAGCATCGTGGAGAAGGCACGGTCACTGCTCCATCCAGCCGACGCTGAGGCCGCCGCCCTGGTCGCAGGCCTGCACCAGCAACGCAACGAGATGGAGCGCAAGCTGGAGGAAATGGAAATCCAAAAGCAGGAATTGGAAAAGCGCCACGAACAATTAGAGCACCAATTCCAGCAAGACCGCCGTACCAAACTGCGCGAGCTTGATTCCCGCCTGGACAGCACCTTGCGGCAGTACGCAAAAACATGGGAACAATCGCTGGAGGAATTGCGCAGGCAAGCCGCGCCCGCCAAGGTCGTGTCGCGAGGCGAGCGGAAGGTCACCGGCTTGGTGCAGGAAGCACGGGAGGAATGGAATACCCAAGTATTGGAAGCATTGGGTGAGCCTGCGCCCGCGCCGCAAGCACCACAGGTGGTACGACTGATGGCGGTCGGTGATCGCGTGAAGGTGATGGGTGTTTCCACGCCGGGTACGGTTACTGCACTGCTTGAGGGCGGGCAAGTTGAAGTGGCCGTGGGACACTTGAAAATGCGAGTCGGCAAGGAAGAAGTGCGGCTCCTAACGCCGGGAGGCAAGGCGGTCCCGGATGCGCCGGCGGCCTTCTCACCGAGCGAAGGGATTCCGGAGGAGTTCAATGTCATTGGGGACACGGCGGAGGAAGCCCGTGAGCGCGTGGACAAGTTCCTCGACCAAGCTTTTCTAGGTGGACGCTCCCGGCTACGAATTATTCACGGCCACGGCAAGGGCATCCTGCGCAGGACGCTACACGAGATGTTTTCTCATCACCCCCATGTTGAAAAATTCTACTCAGCCCCACCCCATGAAGGCGGTGGCGGAGCGACGATCGTTGAGCTGAAGACCTGAAGCTCGGCAGGGGAGATCTTAGCGTGGCCCAGGGTCCACGGCAGGGACAGAGAATCCTCACCCCCATTGTCAGGGACCGCCTGCCGTGCCAGCCTGATTCCCATCAATACGCTCAGTTCCGTGCGTCTTAACACAGGGGGTGTGCGTGGAACTACGATCTGATTGGGAAGCTTGATCTCAAAGGGGAGGTACTTTAGACGTTATTCAACCGCTTGGAATTGCGGCGGTGGCTGCCTTTACGGAGACAGTTGCGCACAATCTGGACTAATTCATCTGACTTAATGGGCTTATTCAGATACTCCGTTGCCCCGGCATTCATGGCTTCCAAATATGTATCCACCTCGCCATACGCGGTGAGAATAATGACCGGGATTTCGTTCCCGCCGCCACGAAGGGCTTGGAGTATGTTCAACCCGTCACAATCGGGCATCCGTAAATCGCAAATGATCAAATTAAAAATGTCGGATCGCAGAAGTCCAACGGCATCGCAGGGATTTGATGTCGCCGTGACCACGAACTTCTCTCCGGACAAGATCCGCTGAAGGACGCGAAGGAAATGGGGGTCGTCATCAATAATCAGGATGCGACCGGTGATTTCCTCGCCTACAGAACTCCCTGCCCCTGCCCTTCCCTCCGGCTCGGATTGTTCGACCGCATCCCAAATCACACAAGCACCCATCTGGCGTGGATTTCGTCATGTCCACACTAATGCATGTATGAAGCACGTAAGGAACCAATTTCAATGGGATATCGTGGGGGATACTTTGGCGGCCTTGCGTTCCTGACACTTTGTCGCAAGGGGAAACCGCACCCGTGGGAATCATGGGTTGGGTGCGGGTTCGTCATGGAAAGACACGAGTGGCGCCCTCCTCGCAGAGCGAGACGCGAGCCGCTTTTATGACAACGATAAGGATACTAGGCAGCTCGCGTGGTGGAACTAGCCCCGTCCTTTTTGCCCAAACGGCGACGGATCGTCCGAGGGTTAATTTGCAGCAATTGCGCAGCGCGCAAACGATTGCTTCGCGTGTACTGCAACACCGTACGAATCACCGCGTCATGGATTTCCCGCATGGGGGTTCCAATCGAGAAAGTTAGGGTGAAGGTAGGTTGCATTTCCATGGGAGTAACCTCCTTAAAGGGAGTTACCGGCCTAGGACCAGCAACGAATTCCTTCACGTCGGCTGGGCCACGAACAGTAGTAAAAGGTTTCATCATGCCTCCTGCAATTATGAGCCGTTCTCTTGTACCGGCCCTTTTGTCAGCATTTTGAGTTCCTTTCTGTCCGTCCGGATGTTGTTCAGAGTCAGTGAGCAGTGGCACCCCCATGGAGGAAAACGGACAAATTGAGTACCCACACGCAATTCCTTGTGGTTTTTGCCCCAAATATCAAGTCAGAAGAGGTTCCCATTCCCCCTCGACGGGGTCAGATGCCGCCAATTTCTCTTCCATTATCAAGGGATTATGGGGCCCAGACATTTTTTCCAGGCTGGCATCAGAGATGCCGAATAGGGAGATCTTAAGGCCGGCAAGACTCGCGGATGCCTTCAGACCAGGAGCATTTAATGGCTAGCCATCAATCCAGTTTCAATGAGTTTCTCCAATTCCTAAGCTCGCTGAAATGCGGATTATTCTTGCTCGGCTTGTTAGGAATATCGATGATCCTGGGCACTTTCATTCTGCAAAGACCCATGGCCCAGGAAGGGCAGATCGAACAAGTCTACGCTCCACAGATCGTACGTCTTTTGAATGCGTTAGGGCTCTTCGATGTCTTCCACACGTGGTGGTTCATACTCCTCTTGGGTCTTCTGGGGGCCAATATCACGCTGGCGTCGATCGAGCGCTTTCCTCAAGTTTGGCGGCTGTATGCGCGGCCACATTTTATGGCAGACGCTGCGTTTATCCGTGCGCTGCCCTTCCAACGGGAAATCCCGTTAGGTCCGCACACTCCCAAGGAAGCGATAACGCTGGCTTCCCAAAAACTCGAAGGCATGGGGTACACACCACGGCCGGATGTCCTTTCAAAGGGTACGCTCTACGTGGAAAAGCACCGGTTAGTGCGTCTTGCTCCGTACGTAGTCCACGCAAGCCTGCTGATTATCTTTGCGGGGGCAATCTTTGATGGGACGCACGGTTTCAAAGGGTACATCAGTCTCCGACCTGGCACGAGCACCGACGATGTCGAACCTCTCACCGTGCCGGGGGCGCATCACCACCTCAATTTCACCCTGCGCTGCGATGCGGCGGGCATGGACCCATACCCTGACGGCTCCCCGCGCCAATACTGGAGCCAATTGGCCGTGTTGGAAAACGGCCGCGAGGTGGCGCGGAAGAAGATCTATGTAAATGACCCTCTCACTTACAAGGGCGTGCGGTTCTTCCAGGCAACCTATGTTCCTTCGGGAGTGCCGCGCAAGCTCGTCATGGAAGCGGATTGGCAAGAAAATGGGGCGGAGAAACACCAGGTGCTGAGCTTGGCTCCAGGGGCGCCGGCGCCGCTGGGTTCGCAGGGCGCCGCCGTCGCGCTGATCGATTTCATTCCCGACTACGTCTTGTCGGGCAACTCGATTACCTCGCGGTCGGACGATCCGCGTAATCCCGCCATTCACCTGCAAGTCGGTCGGCCCGTCAGCGGCGTCACCAATGCCTGGGTGCTGGCCAAGTCGCCGGAATTGCATCCCCCGAATGACACGGGCATTAACTTCCGGCTTGTGAGCGTGGAAATGGATGCCACGACCGGCTTGCAAGTCGCGAGCGAACCCGGGCAATGGCTGATCTGGGCCGGGTGCCTGCTTCTGACCACGGGATTGATGATGGCCTTATATCTTTCCCACATCCGCATTTGGGGTGTGGTGGCGGCGGACCGCAAGGGGCAACCGGCGCTTCTGCTTGGTGGGCAGCCCAGCAAGTATCGCGAGAATTTCGAACGTAAGTTCCACGAATTGACCGACGCAATAGAAGCGACTTTAGTGCAAGTTCCCGAAGTGGTCAGCGAGGACGCCCCGGCGGCATAGTGGATAAAGGGCCAATGCCCGCCACATGGCGGGAATTCCCGGGGGCGTAAGTGGGACGTGGCCCGACAAGGTCCGCTTCGGCGCACCACGGCATTGCAAAGTGGGACAGCCGGAAGGGTGAGTAACAGACAATAAGTCCGAACACAGCGGCCCTCAGCAAGCGCACAGTTCAGGCAAAGCATAATCGAGGAGGAAGTTATGGCGAAAGTGATAACCCACACCACGGAGCGCAGCCATCTTAGCGCCGCAAGTTGGATCCTGCTGGTGGTTAGCGTGGCATCTTTCACGATCCTGGCGATTTCTGTCCCCCATCTGATCAGCGACCAGGGGTGGTTTGTGGGTGCGAGGGCGGGCGAAAAGTTCCTGTTTGTAGCGCTGATCGCTTACCTAGGCGCATCGGTTTTGTATGGATCTTCGGTCGCCATGCGCCAGGCGGAGTTGTTACAGGGCGCCGTTTTGCTTTCGCGCGGAGGCCTGCTGCTGCACACGATGGCCATTCTGGCGCGCTGGTCGAGTTCCGGTCATGCGCCGCTTTCGGACATTTATGAGATGGTGCTGGTGTTCTCGTGGGCGGTAGTCGCGCTGCACGCCCTGGCAGAATGGAAGCTGAAGCTGCCCTTCCTGGGAGCGATCACGCTACCCATCGCCGCCCTGGCGCTCATTCTGATGCAAGTGCTGCCGGGAGAAATCCGTCCGCTGGTGCCGGCCTTGCAATCCACCTGGCTGCAAGTCCACGTGACGCTGGCCATGCTGAGCTACGCAGGCTTTACGATTTCGTTTGCCGTGGCGCTCCTCTACCTGATCAAGGACGGCGTTACGCCGCGCAACTTCCTGACCTGGTCCGCGGCCCTGATCGTCGCGGTCTATGGGACGGTTGTAGCCACGTGCGTCAATGGCAGCATGTCGCTCTCGATGGCGGCGTGGGACCCCACGACGCATCAGAAGGTCATGCTTGCCGAGCATAAGGCGTTGATGGTGCCGCTCGAGTCGCTGGGATGGCCGTTCGCGGTCGCCCTGGCACTGGCCGCCGCCACTCTGATTCTTAGTCTGATGGCAACGTACTCCGCCCAGCCTGAGCGGTGGGACAAACCCATGCGTTGGGCCTTCCTGGCCGCTCTCGGAGCGCAGGTGCTTGCCTTGGTGCTCCTGCTCGTCAAGGTCAGTGGCGGACCGTACTTCGTCCCCGACTATACCCAGAGTTTCGAAGTCCGTCTGGTGGATAGCCCGTTCCTGCTGGCAGGCGTAGTGACGTCATTGTTTGCTTCCATCGCCTGGAAAGTGCTGGACTGGAAATACGACTCGATTGTCGGCTACCTGCCCAGCCGCGACTCTCTGGACAGCTTGATCTACAAGACCGTAGCGATTTCCTTCCCCTTGCTGACGCTCATGATCATCGCCGGGGCCTACTGGGCCAATCGCACCTGGGGAACGTATTGGAGCTGGGACCCGAAGGAAGATTGGGCGCTCATTACCTGGCTGACCTACGCGGGTTACATTCACATGCGCCTCACCCGCGGCTGGCGCGGTCGGCGCTCAGCCTATTTTGCCATCATCGGTTTCGGCGTCGTGATGTTTACGTTCTTCGGCGTGACGTACCTGCTGCCCGGACTGCACTCCTACGCGTAAGCGAATGGAGGTAAGGCTGGCACGTCAGCCTTTGTTTTCATACACGACCTTTCCCTCACGGATGGCCGTGGTGATGAAAGCCTGAGGCACAGCGCTCCAATCGTTAACTTCCTCGGGAGTGTAGGTCATGACGTCCACCGGCGCATTTAGCCCCGCCAGCGTCAGGTAGAGGGCGGCGTCACGGCGGAAGCCCGGCTCCGTGGATTCTTTAATCACCAGGATGTCAATATCGCTGTCGGGTCGTGCATCCCCCCGTGCCCGGCTGCCGAAAAGGATGATCTTGTCGGGCTGCGCCGCCTGCACGATGCGGCGGATAATATCGTTCATCAGATCGTTATGTTGCGGATTCATACCTCAAGACCTCGCTGTAGTATGACAAACCGCAACGCCTTCGTCGAGACAAGAATGTGACTTCCCAACTTCCATCACCAATGGCTTTGGTCATTCGAGCAGTCTTTTTGTTGGTTTTCCCCATCGCTTCTTTTCGCCGCCCCGGGCCCGGACGGTGTCGAGATTGGGTGCGCCGCTTCATAACGAAATCTTTCTCCACAATCATCGTGTGCGTAGCCATGAGTGGTTTGCTGACTGTGGATCTATTGTCGTGGGGAAAGGCCCACCTCCAGCCGCAGTCGCTCGTCAGTTCCCACTTCACCCGTGGTTTTTACAATCTGCATCGGAATCTCCCCGCGCCATGGACCAACAGTACTCACCACTTCGCCTGAGTGTACCACGAGGCCGGGAAGTCTACAGCGGACAGTCGACAGCTAACAGTAAGGGTGTTCTTGATTCTTACCAGCCAGAGGTTCTTACTGCAAACTGTGAACTGTCGACTATCGACTGCCCCCATGATCTACCTCGACCACAACGCGACGACGCCCATTTTGCCGGAAGTGCTGGAAGCGATGATGCCGTCGAAGGAAGTCGATAGTTGACAGTCGACAGTTAACAGTCGGGGCGTTCTTGATTGTTACTATGAACTGTAAACTGTTGACTGTGAACTGCATTTGAGAAACGGCCCGCAAACAGGTGGCGGAGCTGATCGGAGCACCTTCGCGGAACGTGCTTTTTGCTTCGTGCGTGGCGGAGAGCAAGGAGCTTGGTTGTGGCAAGTGACAAGCAACGCGACCCCCATGACCTTCCCGAGCCATCGCCCGGTCAAATCCTGATCTATGTCGACGTTTGTTAGTCTCCGGCCCCGATCTTTGTGGTGTCAAGAAGACGGGCGCCGTGGTGCACCGTCAGAAGGTGGACATCGTCGTGTCGGATCCGATAGATGATGCGGTAGCTGCCGACTAGGATCTCTCTGATGTTCTCGATTCCCAGTTCCGGAACGATTCTACCCGAACGTGGAAAGCTCTCCAGTATGTCTGTAGCGCGGAGGACGCGGTCGGCGAACGCCGCCGCCAGTTGTGGAGAATCCCGAGCAATGAACAGACAGACCGCTTCGAGATCATCGGCCGCCTGGGGCGTCCACCTTACCTGAGCCATTTCGCCATACGCTGCCGGACCTCTTCTTGACTGATCAGCTCACCACGGTCCGCTTGGAGAAGGCCTCTCTCGACTTTATAAAGCAGGTAAAGCCGATCCAAGGCGTCTTCGACGCCGGCGTCGTCGGGAAGCTCTTCAATGACCTTCAGTATCTGCTGCTTCGTGCCCACGGCAACTCTCCTATTTCACTTCGTATCCTAGCACTGAATGCGCGTAGGGGCTAGGTAGTCATCCCCGTGGGCAGGAGGCCATGATTTTCGTAGGGGCGCTTCGCAAAGCGCGCAATTCCCTGTCTCGTGAAGGGCTTTTCCCTAATCCCTAATCCCACGCACCTAACCCCGACAGCGTGCCGCGCCAACGGACTCACGCCTGGATTGAGTGTACCACGAGCCCCGGGAAGTCTACAGTTGACAGTCGACAGCTAACAGTCAACGCCTCTTCGATTCTCACTATGAACTATAAACTGCGGACTGTGAACTGTGCCTGCTTTGAACTGGCCTGCCCTGGACTGCGACCCTCTCTCCTACATTCCGCCATGCTGATTTGCGGGATGGCGATTGTAGCGGCGGGTTCACCCCGCCATATGGCGGCGTAAAGTCGCCGTCACAATCGAGCGTAGCGCGGACCTGTTCTGTAGGTCCGCGGCTCTTGGTTGACCATAGTGGATGAACCGCGGGCCTAAAGAACAATTCCCCGCCACGCTGTCTTCTGATTTCGTTTGCTCGCCACTCGTCACTTGTCACTCGTCACTGTCCTTCGATGCTGTGCGCAGGCAATTGTGAACGGACCGGCGAGCTCGGGGGGGAGGACGGAGAACCACGGACCTAGAAAACAGGTCCGCGCTACGCCTGCTCCTGAAGGGACCTTTCAACGAGGGCTACCAACGTCTTGTACTCCGGAACTTCGTAAAGCCTTCTTGATCTGGATACGGATGACCATCGCATGCACGCAAAGGGACAGGCAAAGCACGACTGAAGCAGCTAACCACACGCATTCTCGATGCCAGGCGAAGTGATCGGTCCACGACCAGGCTATCAGTGCGAGCAACATTGAGTTTGTCGAGCCCACAATCATGCCCTCCCAAAAAACTCTGCCATGCACGTCGTTCTGACCAAATGTGATTTCTCCGCTTTTGTGCGGAAGAACCAAATACTTATCCGGGATTCCATACACTTCGTGAAAATAGCTCCTGGCCGCATTTATTGTCTTGACGTACAGATATTGCTCCCATCGGATTTTAAGCATCGTCATCAATACTGAGATTCCAACCATTTCGAGAAGAACCGATAGAAACACTGATGCAACTTGGAGGGATTTGAGGACGGTCTGCTTCTCAACCCCCGCTAGTCCGATGAATGTTGATGAGATCGCGACTATCGCAAAAGGGAGCGTAGTGAAAGCGAGATAGAACTTGAGCAGCTCGTTCTTTTGATCATGCAGGTTATGATACGCGTCGACAATGCGGTCGTATTCGCGGAGCATGAACTTCGCGGCCTCGGAATCCGGGGCAATTGGTGGATCCGCCATTCTTTTTGTCTCCTTGACTATCAGACTTCAGCGTTGGCTGACCTTATCTTAAGCCGCATACCGGTACAGACATTAGGCGAAATCAAAACATTCTATAATCAAAGGTGATTGCAGTTCGGCCCCGGCGACCTAAGATCATGTCGACGAGGGCTTCGCCATCTGCCCGATTTGTCGAGCAGTCGTTAATCAAACCAAGAATATACTCGTGGGAATTTCGTCTCTCTTGCTGCATTCTGACGAGGCGACCGTCATGGATCATACCCCCGTGGTTTCGCTCATATGGGGAAACCATGAAACGGAGGCGTTGTTTCCCATCGAGAAGGTTGCCAAGATCTTACCCTCACGCGGGGCCACTGTCGTAACCGACGGAAACACCCTGCTGGGCCAATTCCTCCTCGTCAGGAGTCTTTGGCGCCGTTTTGCCGCCAGGGTAGTAGTACTCGATGATGGAACGGAACCGACGCTTCAGCTTTGTGATCTTATCCGGGCGCACACGCGGGGTGGAGTTTAGATCCTGGAGGGTGGTTAGCAATTCCTCTTGTTCGTCGGGACTGAGCCGACGGAACTCACGCCTCCAATCGGCCGCGCCGTCGTCCGCATAGTGGTCCCGGTATATAATGTAGCGGTCCGGCATGGAGAGGATTTCAAGAAAGTCCTCGAACGTCTCGCCGAATGCGTGCTGGATGAATTCAGGGTTGGGACTGACAAGGCCGCGTGTGGCTAGCAGGACACACTGAATTCCGCGCAAGTACCGCCACTTCCATCCGGCCGCGACGTGCCTACGACTGACGTCATCCATCGGAATAAACCGCATCGGGAAGCCCGTAATCCGGATGCCGAGTTCCATGTTTAAGCGAGCATTCACCCAAAGCCGCTCGTACAGGTCGCGGGGAGTGTCGGCAAAGTTGAATAGCATGTAGTTAGTGAACTCATTGAACCCTTCTGCGGCCAAAATGCGGATCGCTTTCTCGTATGCCGGACGAATGCCGATAAAATCAAACGCGAGGCGGATAGGAGACACACACGTCGTTCCCAGCAACTTCGCCAGTTCGGGTGTGCCGCTAATTAGACGGGCATCCAATCCTTGGTTGAAGTCAACGGTTCTTTGCCTGCCCTTGCGCTTTGCACCCGCTTGGAATCCGAGATCTCGTATGTCTTCAAAAATCTCGTCAATCCCCTCGATGCCTAGGATATTGTTATCCATCACGACCAAATGCTGCCGTTCGCCGTGTTCTTCTATCGCATTGGCAACCTGGTCCCGGAGAGGACGCATCGCGCCAAACTCCTTTTCGAGCCTGGGCACTGCGCAAAAGTGACATTTACGAATGCAGCCCTTCGTAGTTCGCACGAAGTACGCGTCGCGCGGGTAGTATTCATGTTCTACGCGCTTGAGAATACTGTAATCGGGGACAAGGTGGGCGATCGCTGGAGTGCCCGGACCTAAGCGTCCCGGTTTATCAAGTGGGCCTTCAATCACTGTGCAACCCGAGCTTCGTTGCCGGATATAGTCCGGCAGAAGGGTGACGGCGACACCACCAACAAAGATGTCCTCCGGACCATTGACGCTGTAACGGTAGAAATCAATCGCATCTCCTGTGCGCGGCAGTTCCCACGTGAATAGCGAGGCGACGTAGATGCGATCCCAATGGCGCACCCGTGCCCACTGGTTCTCACCGCGGACAAAGGCAACACGGTCTCCGCGACCCCTATGATACGTCGAGAGACGCATCAGTCCGAGCGGGGGAAATTTCGACCGGTAATCGGGCTCTACCAGGAGGATGTTCATCAGTTGCTCACCTGCGCTAGCCGTCGGCCCCGACACTGTGAGCAAACTTCCTTGCCGTTTTGGCCAGGTCTCGAACTACGTGCTTTTTCTGAGCGTCTTGTGAGACTTCTTGACGGATGCGGTCTTCTTCGGCGTCGTTCATTGCCTCTGTGGCCTTCTTGAGTTTACTATAAAATGATGACGTAGCCTCAGGATGGTGTTCTCTCGCTGTCTCAAGCGCTTCCTCGAAGGTGACGCTGTCACTCAAGAACTTCGTCCTAGCGCTTTTGTCTCTAAGGATGGTCGGCAGATTGCGAACCTCTTCTGCGCGTGGGATCTTTCCGTCCTTAACCCACTGGCTGAACTTTTCTTCCAGAACGAGGTTTGGTGGCAAGTACTGCTTAGTATCCTCTAACTTTTTGCTCTTCGCGAACTCCACAAAATAACTGAATCTGCTGAGGTCAGTGACCTTGTGTTTGTCCATCAACTTGTACGCCTCGATCATATTCTTCACGTCCGCATCATTCGTGCCGATCTGCGCCGCCAGTTGAGCAGACGTCATACCATGCGTAGTAGCTTGTCGAAACAGATAGCTCGCTTGCTCATATGGTTTCCATTCGGCCTTGCCGCGGATGTGAAGCGTCCCCAGAATCGCAAACACGACTTTTTCATTCGTATCCGGCGGAAGGATTCTCGCCCTCATCACCGACCACTTCGCGATGGCGTCTTTGTCTCCCGTTGCCGTGGCGTCTTTGAGAAGACGCCTATACGCACATAGCCTCGAGTTTCCCTCCAAAACCTCATTGCCTCGAACGATTATTTCTTCAAGCAGACCGCCATTTTGTTTAATGTCGCGAAACAAGTCTTTCGTGTGGTCCTGCTCCCACAATTTGCGTTCGATCTCGTCTTGCGTCACCTTCCCGAGCTCTCTCAGGATGCTGAATATGCGCGGGTTTTCCGCGTAGTAGCGGAGTTCTGGCACAGGCAGGAAACGAATCACGGTTGGAATCGTCATGTCGCCTACAATGACGGTAGTCTTTGCTTCCGAGTCATCCTTTTCCATGTGGAGCGTGTCCTTTCAGCGTCCGAGGAGCCGCAAAATGTCATCCTTTGTGAATTCTCGCGGGGGCATTACTAGCTCGTGGGAATCCCCATAGACGTATTCGGCCACTGCCTGTTTGCGATACACCACGTCGTCGATGTAGGCGTCAATGGTTTCAATGCCGACTAGGTTATGAATGTACGCGGGCCTTTCCTGGCTGATCCGATGGATCCGGTCTTGCGACTGGAGGTAGTCCAGCAAGTTAAAAGTTCGATCAATATAGATGGCATGGTTTGCAGCTGTGAGTGTCAGTCCTTCTCGTGCAGCTGCGGGATTGGCGATGAGCACATTCAGGTCGGGGGATGTTTGGAATCGCGCGACGATGCTGGCGCGCTCGTCGAGCGGGATGTCCCCGAATATCATGGCGGCTCCATACTGATCGTAACGCCGTCGGAGTAACCGTATGTTGCCCACGAAGCTCGTCCAGACAATCGCTTTTTCTCCATGCGCAATAATGTCTCCAAGCAGCTTGTCTGCTGTCGAAAACTTAGCCGGCAATTCCGAGTACGATGAGTCGAAGAGCTGCGGGTTGCTCGCGATCTCCACGAGCCGAAGCATGCGCTTTAATATATTTTCAGCGTCGTCCGAGACCCTCTCCCCATCCATGGTTTTGATTTCCAGGTAAAGCTGGTTTCGAAGAGTGTCATACATCTCGCGCTGTCGTTTCTCTAGCGGCACTTCATGCGTCTTGTAGATTTTCTCGGGAAGCTCCAGCACCTTGTCCTTGGTCCTCCGCATCGAGAACGCGGCGAGGCTTTCTCGCAGCCGAGCAAGACTGCTTTCGTCGATAGACACCTCCTTGTGCGGCCGAGCCTGAATGCGAAATCGCTTGTAGAATTCTGCCAACGTTGAGCCGAGTGCGGAGCCCAAGTCCAAGAAATAAACCTGCGACCACAAGTCTTGGGGCGTATTTGCAATCGGCGTACCCGTGACGATGAACCGTTTTCTTGCCAGCGGTGCAATAGCATGGATTGCCTTTGCGGCTTTGGCCTCTGGGTTCTTTATTCTTTGGGATTCGTCTAGGACAATCGCCATCGGGCGGGTCGCGAGAAATGTCTTCAGCGTTTCCACCGCAGATGAGACAAGTTCGTAATTGATCAGATAGAAGTGAGCGAACCACATCAAGCGGAGTCCTTTTTGCTTTGGCGTGCCTCTCAACGTAACTGACCGCAGACTAGAATGCTTGGCGATTTCAGCTTCCCAATTCTTGAGAAGACTTTTCCTGCAAATGATCATGGCCGCTTCGACAACGTGCGCTGCGAAGAGCTGTGCCAACGCGTCAACGACTATCTTCGTCTTTCCTAGGCCCTGCTCATCAAAGAGCGCGGCCCAATCGTGCTGGCACAGGAATCGCGTGGCCTCGATCTGGTGCGGCAGAGGCTTCAGTCGCGGAGCGAAGTCAAAAGCGAAACGCTTGCTGGTCATCCCTTGCGTTCCTCTAAAAGTGGGCGCGGGATCGCAATAACTGTGATCCGGCTCGGCCCAACGCCCAAGGAGCTGATTACGTTATTCAGGATTGTCCGGCAATCGCTTGGAATTCCCACAACCACCTCACAGGCCGCTCCAGTCTTTCCAGCCGAAGCTTGCGCAAAGTCTTTCAACTGCTGGCGAGTTCTCCCGGACCGGATATCGCTCCGTGTCTTGGCCTCACCGATACAAACGAAGGGGGCCTGATCACGAACCCCCAAAACGTCGGGACGATGAACGATTATCGAAGGCGGCAGGCGAAACGAATCTCCAAACAGCCAATCGAGGGAGCTATCGAATGCGACGAGCTCGTAACCTCGCTGCTCGATGTAACGAGCGACCATCGCAGTGAGCAGGTCATGCTCTTTCGAGGCGCTCACTTGTCGTCCTGCGCCGGTGGATTTTCCGGTTCGTCCTCTCCGGAGACCCGGTCCCAAATTCTGCCGGCCACGGTGGCCAGTTCTCCCAAAATGCGCTTCCTCCCAGGTTGGCTTCCGCTGCGGATTTCCTCAACCTCATAAAACGTAAGACTCTTCAGTCGTTCGACCACATCGTCAATGCGCTGGAAAAGTGGTGACACAAGATCAGGATGGGCCAATCCCAAGTATTGGATCGCTCGGTCGTAGCCATCCCCCAAGAAACGCTCGGCGGCCTTGGCATCACTCAGAATATCGGCAATGTTTCGCACGTTCTCGGCTCTTGGGATGCGCTGAGTGCCAACCCAATCACAGAAATCCGGGACGCCTAAGCCGGACTTTTGCACTTGCTGTTTCAAACGGTTGTTCCGCTCAAATTCCACGAAGTAGCTGAACTTCTGTGATTGGTAAGGGTCCTCCGGGAATCTCAGGTTGTAAACCTCACTCATGTCGCGGAATGCGCGAATCTCCGTTTCGATCTCCGGCCGGCGCAACCGCGTAAGTTGCTCGAGCCGAGTTACCGAATATCCCTCCCTTTCGTTTAGGATATACAGGTACCGAGCCCGCTCGTATGCGTCCCACTCAGTCACACCTCTGAGGTGGGCTTCAAGGCGAATGAAGTTTATTTGGGACTCACCGATTCCTACCGGCAGAACATTCGCAGTGACGCTCTTCCAGGTGTCGCTGCCTCCGTATTTTTGCGACAGTTCACGATAGATCAGCACGCGAGTGTTTCCCTCGACTACTAGGTGCTCGCCATCATGGAGGGGGCCTACCCAGATGGGGTTGATAGCCCCTTGGTTAATCTCTATCGAATCGCGCAGTTTCCCGTATGCCTCGGGGCTCCGGTTTACAATCGCGTGCCGGATGTCAACGTCCGATAGGGTGGCCTTTGGTTGGCTGTCCTTGTAAAGACCAATTCGTGGGTTCTGGGCATCGAGCTTGAGGGAGTCCAGCGGAACTTTGCGCTGCTCCATTACAACTGCCACGCCTTCTATGTTGACTTGAATCTGGGCCATTATTTCGTTCCACCGGCTTCAATATATCTTGCATTAACAATCGCGGGAATTTCCGGTCGCGTGTAGGTGCAAAGGACGGAAGTGGGCTTTTTACGCTGTTCGGGGGGAATGGATGGGACTACATCGAAAATTAGCGACGCCAGCGTCGTGCTGCCCTTGCCGCCGCTAGAGCCGGCCAGCCAGGACCGCTCGTCTTCCAGATAGAGTTGTTGGAGAGATGCTTTGATCTCCTGAAACATCCTTGCACCTGTCGCGGGGAGTATGCACCCCTCTACTTAAATTTTCAAGTATTGTCTTTATGATATAACCACTGGAACGTGGCGGAATAGCGTGGACGTGTTTTGGAGGGCTGCGGTTCACCCACAGTCAAAAATGCTTGGCCGCCGACGTAATAACAGACCTGCTCCCGACAATCACGCGACAGGGACAATAAGTCGTTGACATCTCCAATCGACTTGAGCAAAATCTAACGCCGCGTTGGTTCTCATACCGGGACACTACCTCATTTGTCCCGATGACACCGCTCACCGCTTCTCATTCCGGTGAGCGGTTTTTTCTTTTCAACGGGACACGGTGGCCTGATTCCTCGGATATATTGTTAGGTCCTCTCTTTCTGACGCCATGCACTCGACACCGCGCCCAAGCCGATGGAAGGTCATTCTCGCGTTCGGACTCGTCTATCTATTCTGGGGGTCGACGTATCTGGGCATCGACATCGCGGTGCAGACCATTCCTCCGGCGCTGATGTGCGCGACCCGGTTTTCGATTGCGGGCGTGGTGATGCTGGCGGTTTGTGGGTTGACGGGCAGGAAGGTCTGGTACTCGCCCCGGCAAATTGCCTTGGCCGCCGTGGTGGGCATTTTATTGCTGGTGGGGGGCAACCTGACGCTTTCCTACGCCGAGCTTTCCGTCTCCTCCGGGTTGGCGGCGCTCATCATTGCCATCACGCCGTTGTGGTTCCTGGTGCTGGACTCGATGCTGCTGGGCCATCATCACATCTCGGGGCGCGGCAAAGCGGGACTGGCGCTGGGCATTCTAGGACTGGTCGTCCTCTTCTATCCCGAGGTCGTGTCGCACACCGCGATGGGTCACAAGGAATTCTGGGCGTCGCTAAGCCTGGTGGGCGGATCGTTCAGTTGGGCGCTGGGATCGGTGCTGTCGAAGCGCTGGCAATCGGGCATGGACGTCTTCAGCGCGACAGCGTGGCAGGTCGCCGCGGCCGGAGTGGCAAACTTCGTGTTCGCTGTCCTGGCGGGAGACTTATCGCGTGTGATCTGGACGGCGCGGGGAATGGGCGCGGTTTTGTATCTTATCGTGTGCGGGTCCTGGATCGGCTACACGGCGTACATCTGGCTGCTGGAACATGTTCCGACCTCGAAGGTATCCACCTATGCTTACGTCAATCCGGTCGTGGCTGTTTTCCTCGGATGGCTCATTCTGCATGAGCGCGTGAACAAATTCATTCTCGCGGGAAGCGCGGTGGTGGTGCTTTCCGTGATTCTTGTGACCAGCGCGAAAGTGGAAAAGCGAACGTAGCGCGGGCGTCCCGCCCGCTGTCGCGGGAGCGTCCCGCTCCCGCCAAGAATGCGCGGGCAGGATGCCCACGCTCCAGCGGGCGGGACGCCCACGCTACGTCTTCTCCGCTACGTTTTCTCCGCTTTCACTTTTATGTCGAACATCCATACTGGCTTTGGCTCCTCGCTCCCGCCATCATAGGGAAGGACTTACAGTGAAAATTCCACAGACTGTAACCCGCTCAATGTCTGGCAAAGTGACGCCCCCGATACCCGTTGAATGGGCACAGACAACGCCGCTTTATGACTTGGCATCTGTTTGCTATACTCAGTTTGCAGGGCGAGGAGCTGCAAATTTATGAATGAAGCGCGCCGGGTGGTTGGGTGTATCTTGTCCGCGGTCGTCCTATATGTGCTCTTGGGAGGTGCGTACGGGCGCCCGGTTCGAGCCGCTGCCGGAAGCGATGACTCGGACGTCAAGGCGAGCTTGAGCGCCTTCGGCCGCGTTTACGATCTTGTGGAAGCGAACTACGCCGATCCCATCGATCCGGACCGGACGATCTATGGTTCGCTCAATAGCGGCACGGGCGCCATCCCCGGTGCGCTGCGAACCCTGGACCCGCACTCTAATTTCCTCGACCCACGCGCATTTGCGCATCTTCGCGAAGACCAAGAGGGTAAGTATTACGGCGTCGGCATGACGATCCAACAACGTCCCGGCACCATGGGCAAGCTCGTGGTGGTCGTGGAAACGCTGGTTCCGGGATCGCCCGCCTTTCGCGCCGGCCTGCGCCCGGGTGACCTTGTGGCGAGAGTCAATGCCAAATCCACGGATGGAATGAACAACGCGCAGGTGGCCGAAATGCTGAAGGGCCCCAGGAGCACCCAGGTTCGCGTCACCGTCACTCGCGAAGGATACGAGCAGCCGATCGAAGTCAACATCACCCGGGATGAAATCTCCGAGAATAGCGTGGATGACGCCTTTCTGATTCGGCCGAACATCGCCTATATCCACATCAGTAAATTCAGCGAGAACACTAACGATCAGCTCACGGACGCGCTGCGAAAGCTGGGCGAAAAGAACTTGCAGGGATTAGTCCTTGACCTTCGTGGTAATCCCGGCGGATTGGTTGATGAAGCCGTGAAGGTTTCCGATCACTTCCTGGAAAAGAGCCAGCTTATTGTTTACCACTCCGGCAAGCATTCCCAGGAGCAGCGTTACTACGCCACCCGCGGGGACGATGGCAACGAATTTCCGATCGTCGTTCTGATTAACCGCATGTCGGCGAGTGCGTCAGAGATTGTCACCGGCGCCCTCCAGGATCACGACCGCGCGCTGGTGATGGGGGAGACCAGCTTCGGCAAAGGCCTGGTGCAATCGGTGTATCAGTTGAGCGAACATACCGGCTTGCTGTTGACCACGGCGCACTATTACACGCCCAGCGGACGCCTGATCCAACGCCAGTATGAAAATGTTTCGCTTTACGATTACTACTACCACCCCGAGCTCACCAAGCCCAACCATGCCGAGGTCCGGCTGACCGACGGCGGGCGGGAAGTTTATGGGGGCGGCGGAATCACTCCCGACATCGAGTTTACCGATCCCACGTTGAACCCCGCGGAAGAAATGCTGCTTCAGCACGCCGCCTTCTACAACTTCGCCAAACACTACCTGGGAGTTCACAAGACCATTCCCAAGGACTTCGAAGTGAATGACGCCGTGCTGGATGAATTCAAGCAGTTTCTGGCTAACGAGAAAATCCCCTTCTCCGACATGGACATGACCGCCAACCTCGACTTCGTCAAAAACCGCATCGACATCCAGCTCGTGGGGTCGATCTTCGGCGGAACTGAAGCCGACCGGATCAGCGTTGCCAAAGATCCCCTGGTGCTGAAAGGGCTGGAAAGCATGCCGCAGGCCAAAGAACTGATGGCCAAGGCCAAGCAGTATGTTGCCAGCAAAACAATGAGGTAGGAGATTCCACCTCGGCCCGGGACGAAAGGCGACCCGAGCTCGGGGCGACGCCTCGGTGTGCTACCCCCAATACCTTTGTGGCCCGTTCACGAGGATGGCCACAGTTGTTTCAATTCCGTCCCCTCCACGCGAAACAGCCAGGACGCCCCATCCGGGCCCATCAATTCGGGGGCAGGCGGGGTGGGGTATTGTGTGGTAGCGGCGAAATAAAGGTCGTCGTCCAATTGAAAGAGGTTCCAACTGACCGCACAGAAGGGAATGACAGCCTGCAAATTCCCGCGGTCGTGCACGCTGACGAGGAGAGCGGGATCTGCGCAGGGGAATGCGTTGGGTGGCATTCGGATCGGCTTAAGAGCCGTGATGAAAATATTTGTCTGCCGCAGGCCGATGGCCTGGCTGAGCACGGCTTTTGAAGCGTCGAAGTTAGCTGGATCGTAACTTAGTTTCTCGAAGGCCTTGCGCATCAAAGGATGGGCAAAGACCTGCCGGTCCAGTTCCCCTGAGAGCGGCTGAAAGGGAACTGCCGCATAAATCGCGACGCCGCGCTCCAAGACCGCTATGCCATAAGGCCACCTTTGGTCGCAACCCTTCAAGCCCGCGACTTCCGTCGCGTTTCCTAAATCCGCTGGATCCTTCACGGGCAACAAATAAGTCGAAGCCACACCCGTGCAGAAGTGCGGCTGGAAGGAACGCGAAAAAGGATCCGTCAGAAGAACCACCGCGGTTGCTTCGGGGATGTGTCCCTGAAGAAGAACCTTTTCGTGCTGGCCGCGATAATCGCGCCACCAACGCACAAGGCTGGTCCCGGTCCGAGGACTCAGAAGCTTTACACCTTGACGATATGCCGCAGCATCTCTTTCGCTTCTTGACACAAATTCGTTCCGGATCGAGATCAGGGACAGCGATGTCAGCAGGACTATTCCCAGGCCCCATAACCATCGCCGGCGGGAACGTATGAGAATCAGGATGAATAGAAACGGAGGAGTCCCGAAAGTAATCGCGCAAATGGCGATGGTCATCCCCGGCGAGAAGCGGCTCGAGGACCAATTCATCAGGTTGTAGAGAAAGTCGCCGCTCGCCGTGAGAATCGCCATGCTCCATGCAACGGCCAGCATGGCCAGCCATTCGCGATACCGCAAGAACCTAAACGCCATCAGCAGGCCGATGATGAGCGGGACTGTTAAAAGAAAAAACAAGGCCGCGACAATGCACGCCCCGAAGAGCGGCGCCAACGCAAAAAAGAGTTTGTCCATCATTTCAATCGTCCGTGAGACTAAAACTGCGGGAGTGCCTTCGACGGCCGTTTTCACGCCCCTATTATGCGCATCCTGCACCGATTGTCCACCAAAGAACGCGAAGCATTGGGCGGAGTGGCAAGAGTTATGAGTGGGTCGCCACGGCGACACCGCCTGCTCATGGCGGTGCAGCAAAAGAAAGTCAAAATGCAAAATGCAAATCTCAAAGCCGCGTGTGCCGGGGCAGCGCAGCGGATGTAGAGGCCGGCTTCAGCCGGGCAGCTTTATCCCAAAGGAACAAAGGCTGCCGCCCTGAAGGGCGCCTCTACAAAAACGGTATCCTTTGCAGCGCAGAAATGCGCTTACAAATAAGCCATTGGAAGGTTATACTCTCGTGGTTCACAGGCAAGAATGAATATCCAAAATTCAAATGGGGGTAAAGGAATGAAGAAATCCTTCATGTCGATGGCCGTACTGCTGATTCTTGCCGGGGTGCTGTGCGCGGCGGCCCAGGCGCCCGAAGGAGAGTCCAAGAAAGAGCCGGAGGCGAAGCCGGCCGCGGAGACCACACCACCACCCAAGGAGGAGACCTCGGTCACCGATCACAGCATTCGTATGGGCAGTGAGACGATTTCTTACAAGGCCACGGCAGGCACCATCCTGTTGAAGGACGACGAAAGCAAACCTACCGCCACCCTGTTCTACATCGCCTATACGCGCAGCGACGTGAAAGACCTGAGCCAGCGCCCTCTGGCGTTCCTTTACAACGGCGGGCCAGGCTCCTCGGCGGTGTGGATTCACATGGGCGCCTTCGGCCCGCGCCGGGTCGCGACCGCCGACGCCCGGCCCACTCCGCCACCGCCTTATCACGTGGTGGACAACCCCAACTCGCTGATTGCGGTGGCTGACCTGGTGTTTATCGACCCGGTGGGCACGGGCTTCAGTAAGGCGGTGGGCAAGGCCAAGGACAAGGACTTCTGGGGCATCGACCAGGACGTAAAATCGCTGGCCCAGTTCATCAATACCTACGTCAACCGCAACAACCGCTGGAACTCGCCCAAGTTTCTCATCGGTGAAAGTTACGGCACCTTTCGCAATGCCGCCCTCGTCAATTATCTCCAGTCGCACAACGGCATGGACTTCAACGGCGTGGTTATGATGTCCACAGTTCTTGACCTCGGTACCATTTCCTTCAGTCCCGGCGACGACCTGCCCTATATTCTCTACCTGCCCAGCTACGCCGCCACTGCGTACTACCACAAGATGCTGAAGGACCCGCCCGCCGATCTCAACGCGTTTCTCACCGAAGCCCGTCACTACGCCGCCACCACCTATGCCGGCGCGCTGATCAAGGGTGCATCGCTCGGCGAGGCGGAGAAGGCGGAGGTGGCCAAGCAGGTTGCGCACTTTACCGGACTCGGCGAAGACTACGTCAAGAACGCCAACCTGCGGGTGAACCTTCCCCAGTTCATGGCGGAATTGCAGCGCTCGCGCGGCCTGGTCACCGGCCGCCTCGATGCGCGGTTCTCCGGCCCCAGCTTCGATCCGTTGGCTGAGTACGGCCAGTACGACCCGCAGGAGACCGCCATCACCGGCGCATTTACCGCCGCCTTCAATACCTACGTGCGCGAGGATCTGAAATTCGGCAAGGACCAAACCTACGAAATTGAAAGCGAAAAGGCCGGCGGCCAATGGGATTGGAAGCATGAGGGCGGCTTCAGGTATGGATTCCCCGGCGCGCCCAACGTGGAGGGCGATCTCACTGAGGCGATCGTCTCCAATGCGCACCTTAAAGTCCAGGTTGAAAACGGCCTCTATGATCTCGCCACGCCGTTCTTCGGCACGGAATACACGATGAGCCACCTCCGGCTGCCGGAAACTCTCGCGAGCCACATTCATCTCGACTATTACGATGCCGGCCACATGATGTATCTGCGCGACGAAGACCTCGCCAAGCTTAAGAACAACGTGGCAAGCTTCATTCAGGGGAATTCGGGGCACTAGTTCCGCGCCGCTGCTGTTGCCGGGCCCAGCAGCGTGACTTTCTTTGTGTTGTCGTCCGGTATTCGGTCGACAAGAAGCAGGAAGGGATCGACGCCGGCTTGATCTGGCAGCTCGTCCGTGGTGAACGAGTAGTTTGAGCGGGTTTGAGTGATGTGGACGCGATCGCGGTAAAGCGTGCGGCCGTACTTGCGGCCCTTCTGAGGCTTGGCAAAGGCGCCGATATCGATCCAGTCGTCTACGGGAACCTCGGTTTCATTGCCCTTCGCGTCTGCTTTGAACTTGTGGGTTTCGATGTTGACGGCGACGTCGTATTTGCCGTCGGGTCGCCTTCGCGCCGTCGCTTCGAGGGCGCGGTTCGAGAAAAGGGTGATGTCCTCGAACAGGTCCTTGATTAGGTACTGGTATTGCGGCGGCGTTTGCTCGCGCAGCGCATTGACCAGCGCCCAGGAGGTTGGATACGGCGGCGAGTTGTAGGCGTATTGCTGGATCACCTTGCGAAGCGCGGCGTTCATCTTTTCCTCGCCGATCATTTCCTTCAGGTAATAGAGCACCACGCTGGCCTTGCGATAATGGATGTAACCCTGCTGTGATTCCACCGTGAGCAGCGGGCGCTCCTTCAACCGCTCGGAGCCTCGCGACCGAAGATAGTTGTCCATTTCGAAGCGCAGAAATTTCCGCATGATGTCGCGCCCGTATTCCTTTTCCATCACCATCAGCGCCGAGTATTGCGCCAACGATTCCGAGAGTAGCGTGGCCCCCTGCATATCGGCGCCCACCACCTGGTGAGCCCACCATTGGTGCCCCATCTCATGCGCCACAACATAAAACACCATGTCGATGTCGTCGGGGTCGTTCAGATTGGCGATGAACCCTATGGATTCGGAATAGGGCATGGTGCCGGCAAAAGCCTGGGCGAACCTTGCCACCCGTGGAAACTCGATGATCCGCGCCTCCTTGTGGTAATAGGGCCCGAAGTTTTGTGTGTAGTACCCGAGCGATTTCTTGAGCGAGTTCATCATGCGCGGCACGTTCCAGGGATGATCCGGGTCGTAGTAGACCTCCAGCTTGATGCCGTTCCATTCCTCGCGCCGGACCTCATAGCGGGCGGACAGAAACGATATGAAGGCCAGGGAGGGGTGGTCCAATTTGTACTCGAAATAGCGCCGGCCGTTCTCCTGCCACTCCCGCAGCAGCGACCCGGGCGCAATGGCAATCTGGTCGGGCGCGGTGCTGATGACCGTGTCCACGTCCACCCAGTCGGCGTGGCCACGCAGATAGTTCTCGCGGCAGTCATCGATACAATTGCGTTCGAGAGGTGGCATCGGCACCAGCTCGCCCAGACCATACTTGTGGCGGTCGTTGGGATCGGTGAGCTCGCGGCCGGGATCGTAGCCGATCTCCGGCCCCGAGACGTTATTGAAGAAGGTCCCGTTCTCAACCAGGCTGATATTGCTCGGCGAGTTTTCAAAGCCGCGATTGTGGCTCTTCACGGTGAAGGTCGCGGTGCGGCTTGCGCCGGGGGCAAGCGGCGTCGAGAAATGATAGATGCGGTAGTGCAGGCGCGCATCGTCTTTGGCAAGCGATGCGCCAGGCATGTCCACGCTCACGTCGTAGTTCGGGTCCAGCGAGAAGTGGACTTCACCGAGCGGCTGCGCGTAAGGGTTGTAGATCACCGCCTCGCCGCGCATGGTCATGTTGCGGGTCTCGGGGAAGAGATCGATCGAGTACTTCACGCTGCGCACGCGCGGCTGCGGCAGTTTGTCAAACCGCTTGTAGTTCTTCTCGTAATCCGCCTGCCGGCGCTCCGTTTCCTTGGGTCCGATCAGGGGGTTCAGAATTTCGGTGTTGTAATAGATCCATCCTCCCGTGGCGGCGAACGCCAGGAAGCAGACCAGGGTTAGTGCCGGCCACACCCCATGGAAGCGCAGCCGCGCGTTGTGCGAGCGCACGCGCCAGCCCATCTCGCGGCCCCGCGGCCAGAACATAACCGTGGCGATGGCCAGCAATCCGCAGAACAGAATCCAATAGAGCGTGAACCAGTGCCAAGCCGTGATGTAAGGAGCGTCACCGAACATGTCGGAGTAAGTCACGTCCGGCGCCATCCCGAATTGCACCAAGTCCGTCGCGATGTTCAGGGGCCGCCAGATGAAGAAATTGGCGATGGCGAAAGCGATGTAAAGGAAGTAACCCACGTACTTGTTGGGTGAAAGGACATGAAATATAAATGCCAGCACCCCGAAGAACAGGAAGAACGAGCCATCGATCAGGAAAAGCTCTTTAAAGTAAAGGCCGAGCTGATAGCGATGGTAACCGTAGCAGGCCTGGACGATCACGCCGCTCAAAAGCGCCAGCAACTCCACCAGCATGACCGTGACCGCCAGCGCGGTGAGCCGGGAAAGATATGCGATCCACTCGCGCGTGGGCAGAGAGTCCACAATCTCATCGATGCGCTGGTCGCGGTCCTTCCACACCAGCACACCGGCGTAGTAAGTGATGATGGCGATGACAAACATGTAGAGTGTACCGGCGATGAGCTGGAGGATCCAGTAGGTGACGGGTAGCGTGCTGACGCCGTAGCCTTCGCGCGCGCTGAGGATGATGCTGGGGACGGAGTTGAGCAGCGCCGCAATTAGGAGAACGATGAACACAGTGCTTTTCAGGACGCCGGCCAGATGGATCTTGACCGAGGCCAGGAACACGGTCGCGGGCGCCTCGCGCAAGGTGATCGATGAGATGGCAGGCAAGGGCGTGAGCGCCGCCTCGGCCGGCTCGGCAGAGACGGTTCGAGTCTTCCGGCGCCTCTCGGTGAAGCTGAAGCGGAAGTAGGCAAAGACCAGAAACGCAGCGCCCACCGCTATCCAAAGCAGGCGGTTCTCCAGCATCAAGCCGCTCATGCCCATCGAAAGGGTGTTTTTTTCGGCCACTGTCCAATATTTGGTGGCCAGGCTGAAAGTGCGGATGGCAAAGGGATCGAGAAAAGCCGCCAGCCGCTCGCGCTCGATGTTCTGCGTCAGCGCCTCCGCCACACCGTAGCCCGTCAACAAGCCCAATGCGGACACAAAGGAAACGACGTCATTGCGCGCCAGCACGGCGACCGTGAACATGACGGCGGCCACAAAGAAGGCGTTGGGAACGGCGAACACCAGGATGCCTTTCAGGTGCGCGCTCCAGTAAACCGGACCCCAGCGCTCGGGCTCCACCCAGGGCATGTACTTCGCCAGCAGGACGCCGATGGAAACGCCCAGCATTGGAATGACGGAGATCAGGGTGGCGCCCAGAAAGCGGCCGAATAGAAAATCGCGCCGGCGGAGCGGGGTGGTAAAGATCAACTCGTAGGTGTTGTGACTGAAATCGCGGATGGCGGCGGAATTGACGAACGCCGTGGCAAACAGGAGGTTCAGCAGGCCGATGATGGCATAGTAGTTCTCGATGACAAAGGGGGCGTTCCGGAAAGTGTTGGAGAGAGCTCCGCCCACCTGGATCTGGTCCGTGCTGACCGCGCCAAAGATAAACGCGGCAATGACTAGCGTGAAGATCCAGAGCATCCAGGAGCGGAGCCAGTAACGAATCTCGAACCAGGCGATGTGCCAAAGCATGAGAGGGTCTCAGTTCCAACCGCGGATTTTGGTGAAAAAGACGTCTTCAAGGTCGGGCGCGCTCGGGGCGAACCCTGCGTCGGGTGGTTGGACGCTCAGCACGTGCAGGAAAGGCCGCCCACCCATCAGCCGGCTGGAAATCACCTGGTAGCGCTGCTGGTATTCGGCCAATTCCGATTTGGAAATGGAGCGCTGCCACACCCGGCCCTTGAGGGTCGAGATGGCATCGTCGGGGTGGCCTTCGAACAGCACCTTGCCGAGGTGAATGATGGCCATGCGGCTGCACAGGTCCATGACGTCCTCCACGATGTGGGTCGAGAGAATTACGACCACCTGCTCGCCAATCTCGGCCAACAGATTGTAAAAGCGGTTGCGCTCGCCGGGATCGAGCCCCGCCGTGGGCTCGTCCACAATCAGCAGTTGGGGGTTGCCGATCAGGGCCTGCGCGATACCAAAGCGCTGCCGCATGCCGCCGGAGAAACTCGCCAGCGATTTCTTTCGGACTTCGTAGAGATTGCACCGGCGCAGCATGGCCTCAACCACTTGTTTTCTTTCCCGGAGGTGGGTGATGCCTTTGAGCAGCGCGAGATGGCTGAGCATGTCCTGGGCGGAGATTCGGGGATAGACACCGAACTCCTGGGGCAGGTAGCCAAGTCGCCGCCGGACTTCGTCCTTCTGGTGCAGGACGTCGATCCCACCGAAGTGAATGCTCCCCGTGTCAGGTTCGAGGAGCGTCGCCAAGGCGCGCATCAGGGTCGTCTTGCCGGCGCCGTTTGGACCCAGCAGCCCGAACATCCCGTGCGGGATGGCAAGCGATACGTTGTCCAGCGCCTTGGTACCATTGGGAAATGTCTTGGATAAGTTCTCAATCTTCAATTCCATGCGGAGCTCCTGGGTCATTATACGCGGGGAGAAGGCAGAAAGTTTCGAGCGGCGTGGCTAAACAGGCCGGGGAAGAACGCCCCAACGCAGATAACCACCCCGGCGCCCAAGGCGCCACCCCTCCTAAATAGTGTAGAGTTTTCCCGCTCGCACCGTGACAACGGGCATTAGTTTCTGGCGGCCCTGGCGGGTCTTGCCGTCCGAATCTGTAAACGTAAAATTATCGGAGACCAGATCAAGCACGCTCACGTCCCCTTCCGCGCCGGGCTTCAATGTACCGATTTCAGCGCCGAAGTTGAACATCCGGGCGGAATTGACGGTGCAGCGTGTGAAGACATCGCGCAGACTCATTCCCAGCAGCAGGAATTTTGAAAGAGTAGTGGTGAAGTCATAAACGGGGCCGTGGATGTTGGCGCTGTAGAGATCGCTAGAAATGGTGTCCGGCAGAAAGCCCTGGCGCAGGCACTTTTCCATGACCTCGAAGGAAAAACTCCCGGCACCGTGGCCGACATCAAAGAGGACCCCCCGCTGGCGGGCCTCCTGCACTTCTGCCGTGACCTTTCCCTCCTGATCGACAATCCCGTGAATGCGGCTATTGAAGGAGTGCGTTACCACATCTCCCTTATTCAGCAAGGCAAGGAGCTGAGCAAGGGGTGTGAATGAACCTCCAATGTGCGTCATTATTGGCAATTGCGCCTGATCCGCGGCCGCGCGCGCCCGCTTCAGGCCTTCCAAATCGTTCGGCCCGGTGTATTTTTCGGAGAAACGGATCTTGAAACCCACGATGAGGTCGCGATTCTCCTCTGCGACTCGGGCGGCGAGTTGGGGATCGCAGTAGCGGAGGTCTTCCAGTTCACCCATATTGGGTGTGCTGCCCGTCACCATGCCGATGGAAACAATGTGGAGGAGGGCCCGAATCCGTGTGGCGGCCTGCGGAATGATGAACTTTCGAAAAGCGGGAAAAGTGAAAGCTCCGGAAGTTCCCGCATCGAGCGCGGTGGTGACGCCTCTCTTCACGCAGTAGGGGTCCGGTTCAATCCCGTAAGGTCCAACATAGGGGAACACATGGGTGTGCACGTCGATGAGGCCGGGGGTGACGATCTTCCCAGAGGCATCCACCACTTGGCGCGCCTGCCCGGTGGGGAGGTCGCGCTCCAAGCTGGCGATTTTGCCGTCGCGAATGGCCACATCGCGGATTTCCTCGAGATCCTGCGAAGGGTCGAAAACCTTGCCACCTTTGATCAGAAGATCGTATGGCCTGTCATCCGCTTTCGGCGGCACAGGATTCGCATGGGCGGCTCGAGCATTCGAGCCCACCGGTGATGCGGCGAGCAGAAGTGAACTCCCGGCGCCCGCCAGCCACTCGCGGCGAGAGGAATTCGGTAAGGTCCATCGGTCGAGTCCCATTCTGCACCCCCTCAGAGGCCAAGCTATCGATCAATCCGAGCCATCCAGCCCCGGTTTGTAGAGCGTCCCCAAAAGTAAGGGCCGCCTGTCCTCGGCGGCCCCGGATCAAATGCTCTCTGTAATGCAATACCGTGAATTCTTGTTTCTTTAGCAAACAATTTACGCGTCTCGTAGGGGCAGGCCTCGCGCCAAGGCCATCCAGATTAGCAGGCGAGCAGATTGTTTGATCGGGCTGCGCCCCCTGCTGTCATGAAAAGCGCTACGCGCCGTTCCCTATAACCTGTAACCTGTCCCCTGTAACCTAAAGCCTAGACCTTCCGATAGAGCAGCGCCTTCTTCACCTCGCCGATGGCGCGGGTCACATTGATGCCCCGGGGGCATGCTTCCACGCAGTTGAAGATGGTGCGGCAACGCCACACGCCTTCAAGCGTATTCAATACCTGCAATCGCTCCTCACCTCCCTCGTCTCGGGAATCGTGGAGAAAGCGATGAGCATTAACGATGGCTGCCGGCCCGATGTAATCGCTGTCTCCCCAAAATGAGGGGCAGCCCGAGGTGCACGCGCCGCACAGAATACACTTGGTGGTGTCATCGAATTTCTCGCGATCCTCGGGCGACTGCAAGCGCTCCTTCTCCGGGTCGGATCCCTTGGTAATCAGGTAGGGCTTCACGCTCCGATACTTTTCGAGGAAGGCGTCCATGTCCACCAGCAGGTCCTTGATGACGCGATACCCACGCAGCGGCTCAACAGTAATCGTCTGGCCCATGCTCTTCAGCAGCAGCTTACAGGCCAGGGCGTTCCGTCCATTGATTTGCATTGCGTCCGAGCCGCAAACTCCGTGGGCGCACGACCGGCGAAAAGTGAGGGTACCGTCCCGGTACCACTTCACATAATTCAACGCGTCGAGCAAACGGTCCGTGGGCTCGGCTTCAATCTTGTATTCGCCCCACCAGGCTTCCTTATCCTTTTCGGGATTGAAGCGCTTGATCTTCAAGGTGAGCTGCATGGTGAACTCCTCAGTATTTCCTCTCCATGGGCTGAAACTTAGTGATGACGACGGGCTTGAACTTGAGTTCAATCCCCTTGGGTGATTGATACGCCAGCGTATGTTTCAGCCAATTGACGTCATCCCGTTTGGGGAAATCTTCACGGCTGTGGCCGCCGCGGCTCTCCTGGCGCGCCAGCGCGCTTTCCACCAGAACCTCGGCGAGGTCCAACAAACAGCCGAGCTCGATGACCTCCAGCAACTCGGTGTTGTAGCGCAGACCGCGATCTTCCGACTTCACCTGGCGGTAGCGCTCGCGCAACCCGCGGAGCGTCTCCCGCATGGCAGTAAGGCCCGGAGCATCACGAAACACCGAGGCCTTATCCATCATCTCGTCCTGGAGGACGTCGCGGATGTCGGCGGCGCGTTCTTTGCCGGTGGAATTCAGCACATGGCTCACCATGGCGCGGGCGGGCTCGTCAGGGCGGGGAGGCAAGGGAACCCAGTTGTTTTCCTTCATGAAATTCGCCGCATGGCGGCCGCCGCGGCGGCCGAAGACCAGAATATCCACCAGCGAATTGGTCCCCAGGCGGTTCGCGCCGTGCACGGAGACGCAAGCGACTTCCCCCGCGGCGTAAAGTCCCGGCAGCGGAGTGTTCTTCTCGTCGATCACCACGCGGCCGTCAACGTCGGTGGGAATCCCCCCCATCGCGTAATGAGCTGTGGGCTGGATGGGGACCGGCTGCGTGAGCGGCTCGACGCCAAGATAGGTCCGGGCGAATTCGGTAATGTCCGGGAGCTTCTTATCCAAAACCTCTTTTCCCAGGTGGGTCATGTCGAGGTAAACGTAATTCTTGCCACCAATGCCCCGCCCTTCGCGAATCTCCCGATAAATCGCGCGCGAAACCATGTCGCGCGGGGCGAGGTCCAGCAGCGAGGGCGCATAGCGCTCCATAAACCGCTCGTTTTTGTCGTTGCGGAGAATGGCCCCTTCGCCGCGCGCCGCTTCGCTCAAAAGGATTCCCATCTTGTAAATGCCGGTGGGATGGAACTGGAAGAATTCCATATCCTCGAGCGGAATCCCGCGGCGATAGACCACCGCCATGCCGTCGCCAGTCAGTGAATGCGCGTTGGAGCTGACGCGAAACATCTTGCCGCAGCCACCAGTGGCAATCAGCACGACTTTGGAATGAAAGGTGTGGATTTCCCCCGTGGCCAGGCAAAGCGCCACCACCCCCGCGCAGCGGCCGTCCTCAACCAGCAGGTCGAGGACGTGATACTCGTTGTAAAAGTGCACATCATTCTTGATGCACTGCTGGTAGCAAGTCTGAAGAATCATGTGACCGGTGCGGTCGGCGGCATAGCAGGAGCGCCGCACCGGCCCTTTTCCGAACTCCTTGGTGTGCCCGCCGAAGGGACGTTGGGCGATTTTCCCATCCGCCGTGCGGCTGAAGGGCAAGCCCCAGTGTTCGAGATCGTAAACCGTCTCGATCGCCTCCCGGCACATGATCTCCACGGCATCCTGGTCAGCCAGGTAATCGCTGCCCTTGACCGTGTCGAACATGTGCCATTCCCAATGGTCTTCTTCCATGTTGCCGAGTGCGGCGCCAATGCCGCCCTGCGCCGTTCCCGTGTGCGAGCGCGTGGGATAGAGCTTGGTCAATACCGCGACGTTGCCCTTACCGGCAAGTTGTAGCGCGGCCATCAGACCCGCGCCGCCCGCTCCCACCACCACTGCGTCATACCTTTGGACCATATGATTAAGCCTCTAAGAAAGTTGTCAGTGGTCAGTCGTCAGTTGTCAGTTGCCCGCACGTACCGTTTCTGAGAATTGATGACTGATGACCTGCTCATGAATTCGTAAACCCGCCCCACGCCCACTCAGTGAATCGCCGGGGGCTGGAACGTCAAAATGGCGAGCGATCCCAGTGTCAGGAGGACAAACCCCACGACGAAGAGCGAAGCCAGCGATGCCGCCCGCCAACCCCGTGGGCTGATGTAGTCCACCAGCACCGTGCGAAGGCCATTCACACCATGAATCATGGCGAACCATAACATGAGCAGGTCGTAGGTCCGCCAGAAGGGCGTGGCGTATCGCACCGCGACAAAGTGGAAGTCAATGTTATCGACGTTATGGATAATGTGCATGATCAGCAGATGGCCCAGCGCCAGGAATAGCAAGGCAAGGCCTGAAACGCGCATGAAAATCCAGGCGTAAAGCTCCAGCCCGCTCTCCGGTCTCGGTTTTCCCGCTCCACTCATCGCTCTCCCCCTACTTTATGATGAAACTCAACATGTAGATGGCCGTGGGAATATAGATAATCGTGAAGGCGATCCCCACCGCATAGGTGAGCTTGCGGTGGAAAGCCATGGTTTCCGGCCAGAAGTCACTGATACAGATTCGGACGCCATTGAGCGCGTGGTAGAGAACCGCTGCCACCAGCACCACTTCGCCCACCCGGAAGGGAGGGTAGCGATAGACAAACAAGACGCTGTTGAAGACTTTGGGGCCCCATCCGATTAGGGCAATATCCACGATATGGATTAACAAGAATAGAAACACACCAATTCCTGATAACCGGTGCAGGACCCAGGACCAATGCCCGGGCCCGCCTCGATAGGTCAAGTATTCATGAGGTTTGACCATGCTCGTCCCATTTCTCCTTGTTGCCCGCAAGTGGAAGGCAGAGGTGATTGCCCAACGCCAGGCGCGAAGCCGGAACCCGCTCCCCCATTTTCCCCAATATCAGCCCGACCGGCCATCGTACTCTAACATTTCCCTCCAACGCAATTGTGCTGAAGAGACGCCGCGGCTCGCATTGTGTCGGTGCGGCCATCCTGCCCGTGTTCAGTCATGGCCAATCGCACCGGGTACTTTTTACATATCGTCAGAAATGCACTGCGACGATGATGGACATTAAGTCCGGTAGCAGCCGTTAGCGGCACGCCATGATGCGCCGAGGAGCACCAATGCGTGCCGCGTCCCACTCTGGAATTACCCAGCAGTAGAAAGAGGAAGCGTGCTCAAGCGGTCAGAGGAAGGTTCCTAGCGCGGGGGCCGAGGTCCTCCTCGGCGCACGACCCAGGAGGGGCGCGACCCGTCGAGGCTTTGACGACCAATTCCGCGGCCACCAAGTATTCCTTGCCCTGGGGTTCGTCGGCGGTGGATAGTTCGTGGAGGGCATCGGCGGCCATGCGCCCTAACCAATCAGGGTGAATGTCCACCGTGGTGATGGAGGGAGTAATGTACTCCGTTAGGTGAGTGTTGTCGAAGCCGGTCACGGAAATATCTTCCGGCACGCGGAGGCCGGCTTGTGTGAAGCCTTTGATCAGGCCCACGGCCGTCAGATCATTGACGGCCACCACAGCAGTGGGCTGGGGTTTCAGCTCCATGACCGCCCGCGCCGCCGCCATGCCGCCTTCAAACCGCAGGTCGCCTTTCAGGTTGGGGCCGGGATCCAATCCCAGACCTTTCATGCATTCGATAAAGGCTTCACGGCGCGCGTTGTTCGATTTCAAACCGGGCCGTTCGCCGGCGAAAACCATCCGCCGGTGACCGAGGTGAGACAGGTGGTCGACCACTTGCTGGATGGCCGAGAAATAATCGATGCGCATGTTGCTGACGTATTTCTGCACCGGCCCCAGGTCCAGAAAAGTGACGGCAATCCGCCGCCGGGCGATTTCGTCGATCAAGCGCAGGTTGGCCTCGGAAGTCATTACGGCCACGCCGCGAACGTGGTGCTCGATCATCTTTTCGGCCGCACGCTGGGTTAGACTGGGGTCATAGTTTGTATCGCTGAGGATGACTTCGTAGCCGAGTTGCCGCGCGCGAGCTTCGAAGCTATTGATGACCTCGGGAAAGAATGGGTTCTCGATATCGGAGACGATCATGCCAAGCGTGCGGCTGCTTCGCCAAGCCAAGTTGCGCGCGTGAGCGTTGGGGAAGTAGCCGAGGCGGCGTACAACCGCGAGAACCTGGCGGCGTGTTGTCTGGCTCACTTGGCCGGTCTTGTTGAGAACGTGGGAAACGGTGGCCGTGGATACATCGGCCTCCCGAGCGACGTCCGTGATAGTTAAAGCCATGGGAGAAGTAAGAACCTCTGCAAAAAGAGTGTCCACGTAACCGAAACATACTACCGCTCTTGTTTTTAGACAATAGGCAACCCCAAAAAATCACACTGAGATGCATATAATTCTTGGCAAGCCCGCGGAGCCTCCGCCATGCAAGAAGCACTACCGCGCTCGACAGATGCGCGCAGACGGGCATCGGCGAGCTCGTCTCGACTTAAGAGATGATGCTGGAGACGATTTTCCAGCGTCGGTGCGGGCTGTGAAATAAAATGGTATTCCCGCAACTTATTGAAAACAAATTGCATGGATAGGTGAAGAGATGGGGCTGTTCGCTGGATAGTTGCAATGCAGAGTGAGATGTGTTAAGGTCTTTATAATCAGTTGTGTAGGCCCGTAGCTCAGCCCGGTTAGAGCGCTACCTTGACACGGTAGAGGTCTGGGGTTCGAGTCCCCACGGGCCTACCACTTAACCTCTTGGATTCCTTACCTTTACACTTCTTCTCCGAAGCACTCCCTGTACCCTTAAAACCCACTGTGTCAGTACGTGTGTCACCTGCCGAACCCGTCAGAACGCTCGCGATGAGATCGACCGTTTGCATTCTGAACGATTCCGAGAGGTGCTGATATCTCCTCAGAGCGGCGCTCCTGTGCCCGGTTACCTTGGAAACCACCGCGTCCGGCACCCCTTGAGCGAGGAGAATCGACGGCCCAAGGTGCCGGAGGTCGTGAATGTGGAGATCCTTGATCTTTGCTTTCTTGCAGGCCTCGACGAACGCTTTCCGGATGTCCCAACGGTACGGTCTCTTAAACTGCGAGGGGTCGGTGCGAGCGTTAGTCCTTGTAGACGGAAACAAATAGTCGCTGTTCCCAAAACTCGGAAGATTCTTCAATTCTTTGACGGCACTCACAGGAAGGGGAATGACTTTCGGGTCGTTGTTCTTGGTAATTGGGATTTGAATGTACGGGAAGCCTCCGTCCAAATGCACTTCTCGCCAGGGCCTTCCAAGAATCTCCGACTTCCTCATCGTCGTGAGGGCCGCGAGGACTACGAAGCATCTCAGCTCGGGATCACCGTTGCACGCGGTAAGCAGCAGCCGCCATTCTTTCAAATCTAGGAGCCTAGTACGCTTTCGTTCCCTTAACTGGGGAATGGAGGATATGGGATTTCTGTCGTACTCGCGGCTCTCGATAGCGTAATTGAAGATCGAATTGAGCATCGTTCGGTGCGAATTGATGTAAGCCGCTGAGTACCCATGGCGCTCAAGTTCCGCAAAGAAATTCCGAATCACCGGAACATGTATTTCTTTGGCCTTCAGCGACCCGAACTCCCGGTCAATTCGCTTTCGCAGAAAGCGAAAACAACTTCGTGTGTACTGGCCATGCTCCGTCCACCACTTGTTTGCAAGCACCGAGAACAGGACTTTTTCAAAACGGCGCGCCGGAAAGAACGTCCCTCCCGCGACCTCGGTCTTACGTTTGGCCAAGATCTCCTGTCCGACCTTAATGGATGACTGGTGTGTGCTCTCGCGGACGATCTTTCCTCGTTCGTCTTGAAAGCGGATGTAAATAATGCCATCGCGTTCGTAGATGCCCCGCGGGTACTTCATGGCTGGACGCTCCTACCGTTCCACTCAGGCTTTATGGTTCTCTGTCGCAGCCATGTTATCAAGTGCGAACGAAGAAATCGAATTTGCGCGCGTGCCCCGCGCCTGGGCAGCGACGTATAAGGAATGGCGGCTTCCCGAACATAACGGTCGAGGGTACGACTTGATATGCAGAGGAATTTAGCCGCTTCCTGCATGGTCATAACTTCGGGTGACGGACCTGGGTCAAGCTGGGTAGCATCTAAGTGGACTTTGACCGGCTCCTCGCTGATCTCCTGATTGATCATATTTCTTCTCCTTCGAAATTCTATTCGACGTTTCCACAGCGTCGGCACAGGAAAGAACGGTCCCAGCGTTTGTGCCGAACCGGGAACACGCGGTGATTATGTCGCCAGATAGCCCACCACAGAAATACAAGAGCGCCGACATAGGCGTCCAAAGCCCAGAAGAAATCCCGGTTGAATTCTGCCGCCTTATGCGGGTTGTGCGGCATCAGTGCGATTCGCAAGAACCACAAGGCGAACATCCCCGCCAACCACCATTTGGATGTCTTCCAATATGACCACCTGGTTGGCGGGCTGAGGCGAGCTGAAAGACGGGTCTGGAACGTACCTCTGGTCTTCGCCCTACCGCCCCATAGGCCCAGCCCGCCCGTTCCGAAGGACAGGCCACGCGAGTGCGATCGTCCCTTGTACTCTGAGAGACCTTGCTCATAGGCGAGCGATACCTTTACTAAATTGGTCGACTTACAAACCGAGCATTCCATAGTTTTCCCCTCCTTTACCAAACTCCCGGAATTAAGCGGTATGGTGCCCCTTCGATATAATCGGCATAACCGGGGAGATTGCTGAGGAGAAATTCGTCTTCGCGCGCGGCGCGGAATAAGATGAGCGTCCCATACATTATTGCAGGGAACAGTGCCAACTTCGATCCGAGCGCGAAGGCCGTCGAAAGCACAATGAGCAACATCGCGAGATAACCAGGATGTCGAACGTAGCGATAGGGGCCACTCCTTACCAGTTGGTGGCCCCGGTCCGCCTGAAGGCGAAGCGCCGTCGAAAAGAAGGTATTTACAGCCATCGCCCAGACTTGAAGAGCACTGGCCGCGACATAAACGGCGAATGCCGCCATCTGCACTCCTTTGGGAAATGGGAATGTCCAGTGAAGCCTTCCCGCATCGAGGGTGCCGAAAACGACTGTCGCAACGAACAAAATGCTCGCAGCCGGTCGAACTGCTGAATCGGCTCCTTCTGAGCCTGGCGCGCTTCGTTCCCTCGCCAAAGCGGGACTGATCACCAGAATGCTGATGAAGTCCATAAGCCCAAAGGCGACGAGATAGAGCCTTAAGGTCGGCTGATTCACCCCTCCGGCACAGAGGAACGAAATCCCCGCGAGAAGAACGTTTGCCAGGAGCCAGCGAACTAAGCGGAGTCGCAGATTCATGGCGTCATCCTCAATGCAAGTCGTTGTGCGGCTCCCTGAGACGGCTCGCCCTGCGCATGACCTTGTGCCCGTTGGATATTGATAAGCCTTTGCGTATCGCTCACCGTCTTGCGGGCATATCCTTCGCCATTCTCCGTGCTCCTTGGTGGATGGGCGCTGATGGTGCGAATGACCTCTTGAGGAGCAATCCCATGCGAAAGTGCGTATCGTGCATAAGCCCGCGTGACGGTCAGCCGGGCGTAATATCCTGGGTCTGGCTTGTCCTGGCGGGACTCCTCCAGTTTCTGAACCAATCTGTCAACCGATTCGCCACGCCCTAGCTGGTGCATTACCCAGCGCCAGTCGCGCTCGGAATGAGTGTTTTTGAGCGATGAGCCCTGACCAGCGGGTCGTTGGTGGGCACCGGGGTCCTGCACCTGTGTCGCCTCCAGCGAGACCGTGAAATCGGAGGAGTGGTACACCTGCGGACTTTCCTGGCGCGCCTCGATTCGGTACGGCGCCTCGTATTTCTTGTTATAGAAGCCCGGGAGTCTGAGGACTCGGGTAGAGTCAGTTGCCGCAGGATCTCCTCCGAACTCTCTTGCCATGGCCCTCATCAAGTTCTCCGCTTCGGCCTGCGACATGCCCTCCACTTTCCAGATCACCTGATGTTTACCGGGCGAAGTATCAATGACGAAGTTAGGCCGGGGGAGCTTATCGCTCGCTTGAATGGCCTTCAACGCTCGGTCGCCATCCTGGTCCAAGTCGAGGTACACATGGCGGATGGCTTCCACATCCTGTTTGCGGCGATGGGCAGAATCGCCATTCAAGGTATTCTGGGAAATATACACATCGTAGCCATTCGCATTGACGTGGCGGAACCAACCCTGCCATTTGGAGGAAGCGAGTGCGTCGGCGGTGTTGACGCGCTGGATGGTATCGCCTTTCGCGCGATGGTGAATCAACACCGCGAGATGGTCCTGCGGCTCGTAATTCGCTTTGATGTATTCCTCGGGTGTGAGACGACGGCCCTCGGAAGGGTTCTGTGCTAATGCCGGCATATTTCATCCTCGCGAAGGTAAAGCGGAGTGAAGTCGTAACGGTCCGCCTCCGGGTCGTAGCCCTTGATTTCCAGGACTTCTGAGATCAATCGCTGCCCTGGTCGGCGCTCCAGTTGGACGATCACGTTTAAGGAGTCGGCAATATTATTCTTGATCGCGTGATAAGGCAGGTCGATGCCACTCTGCAGGACGCAACTGGTAAAGCGCGACAAGCCCTGCTGTGCGGATGTGGCGTGGACCGTAGAAAGGGTTCCGGAATGCCCCGTGTTGAGCAGTTGTAAAAGGTCGAAGGCCTCCCCGCCGCGAATCTCGCCCAAAATGATTCGGTCAGGACGGTGGCGAAGAGTCGCTTTCAGGAGGTCACGGATGGTGACGGCGGGCAGGCCAGTCTGCTCCCGCCGTGCCTCGAACCGAACGAGGTCGCTTTTGTGGATTTGGATCTCGGACGTGTCTTCGATGATGACTACGCGCTGATCGTCGGGAATGAACCCCGCCAGGATGTTCAGTAGGGTTGTTTTTCCGGTGCCCGTCCCCCCGCTAATCAGGATGTTCCTGTGTTGAATGACCTGATTTTCTAGTTCGGAGGCCAAGAGTTTAGGCAGGGTGCCGATTCGAACGAGGTCGTTGATTGAAAAGTGGCGGGCGTTGAATTTGCGTATCGTGAGCGTGACCCCGTTGATGCTGCAGGGTGGAATGACGGCAGCCACGCGGCTGCCATCGGGTAGGCGGGAATCAAGGATGGGTTTGGCCTCCGAAATGTCGTCTCCGAGCCGTCGCGCAATATTCTTGACCGCGATCATCAAAGATTTTTCTGTGAGGGAGAGGCCGGGAACGGGCTCCAGGTAACCCTGGCGCTCGATAAAGACGCGATCGTGCCCATTGACCATAATTTCGCTGATGTCCGCGTCCAAAATCAGCGGTTCGATGGGCCGTAAGAACGGAAGAATAAGCTCGAAGCCATTCATACCTGTGCCTGCTCCTGCACTCTCTGGTGCGCCTCTTTGGGGGCTAAATGCCCCGGTTGTCGGAAGTGTCCCTGCTCGACGGCTGCTGTCTTGGAAACATCCCTGCTGAGCCTTTCCACAAGCGTGCTCGCGTCATTGGTGTAAACCTGTGCGTCAATCCGAGCACGTGATAACGCCACATAGGCAAACCGTTGGTTGACGAGATCCGAACTGTTCATGCCTTTGGCTGGAACATGGACGATGACGCGGTCAACGGTTTGCCCCTGGCTCGTGTAACTGGTCATGGCGTAACCGTAGTCAATGTGCGGGTGCTCGCGGAGGTTGAAGTCGATGGTTTTCCCGGATTCCAGACGAAGGCGGAGATTTTTGCCGGAATCGATCTTCTCAATGTGCCCAAGCTCTCGGTTGGCGACGTGTTGATTCTTGAACGGCGCCGTGAACTGGACTCGTTCGTCTTTCGAAAACTGCCTCTCTTCCCGGTGATAAACATTGACGCCCTGGAGCCGCTTGGGATCGTAGGTAGTTTGCTTGCCGTCCTCGCGGCGGACGGTCAGGAGGTTCTGGCGTTCATCGACGCGGACGACAGTCGCATATTCACCCTCTTTGATTCCTACCCGGCTGCTGCCACGCGCGTAACGAATCATGTCGCCCGGGTCGTACCGGTCCGCCCACTCCCGGTCGGCTCCGGTCAATTCGTGCCGGTTTACGAGGATGGTGAGGGTGTGATCTTGGCTGCCAATTCTCCCTTGTGCCTGAAGGCTTTCATGGATGTGGCGGTTAATTTCGAGACGGCTCTGGTTGTCCGGCGACACCACCAGGCTTGTATCGGGGTCTTTGAGATATTCCCCGGCCACGGTCTTGAGGCGTTGGTCGGTGTCGGGGATCTCATGAATACGTTGCTGTTCGATCAGACGTTTAACCGCATCATCGGTATTTCCAGTCGCAAGTGACTCCACGACTTGCTTAAGCTCGGGATCCCTCTGCCGGACGATCTGGTCAAGATGGGCGGTCCGCATGCCGGCATCCTGCATCTGCAGGAAGGGCCGGCCCGCGTCCACAGCCTCGTGCTGGTGGGTGTCTCCTACCAACAGAACGCGGTCTTTCGGGGCTAAGCGCTTGAGAAAATCGTTCACCTGCCGAGTGCTGGCGAGGCTGGATTCGTCCAACACGAAGAGGCGACGCTTTTCGGCGTCGCGGGATTGGCTTCGACGCAAGAAGTGTTGCAAAGTCGTGGCGTTAATTCCGGCTTCGCCCAGCCGGTGTGCCGCTCGCGATGTGGGCGCGAAGCCCTCGACGGCATACCCGTCGCGTTCGGCGGCTTGGCGAAGAGCTCGGAGGGTGGTCGTCTTCCCGCTGCCTGCCACGCCCTGCAGTCCGGTGATCCGGTCATGGCTTTCGAGCACGTCCCGGACTGCCTTGCGCTGGGAGTCGCTGAGTGCCTCTAACTCTGGCTCGATATGCCGCACCGCTGCAGAGCGAACCAGGGGAGATTGGAGGCCCTGGCCAGCCTTCATTGTGGCAATGTTGTCTTCCTCGAACGCGAGCATCCTGGCTGTGGTGAAGGAACGGCGGAGAGGATTATCGGATGCTTCACGCACACGAACGAACTCGCCTCTGGAGATTCTGCCTTCGAGGTTTTTGCGAACATCTCGAAGCGTTGTTTCGCCCATCGCCCGGCGTAACGCATCCCCAAGCAGGACGCGCTCCTCTACCACTGCCTCGCGCTCGATATTGCGGTCGCGGGCGAACGTGACCGCCTCCCTGGCACGCGCTGACGCTTGCTGTATGGGGGGCTCTTGGGAATGCTGTCGTCGTGCCTGCGCTGCCGAGACAACCTCCCGTGGGTCATTCGCATATTGCGCAGCCAAGTCCAGGTTGAGGCGCTGCATTTCCTCCGGAGTCAGATGGGCCTTCTTCTCGCGCGTCCGGTGGGCTCCGATTTCCGCCGCCTCAGCGCCTGAGACCTTGTTAGCTTGCAGATACTCCTTGATCTGTTTGCGCCGCGGGCTACTCGCTTCAAGGTACTCCTTCGTGTAACCCTTGATTTCGAACTCGCCCTTCTTTCCATGTTCGATTGCGTAACCGAGTTGTTTGAGACGGGAGGCGAGCTCGGAGCGGTAGATTGCCGTGGCGTACTGCTGTGACCTGTACAGCTCGCGCGGTTGGAGGGCGTGGGCTTTTCCGCCTGCGGTTTCCGTTACGTTAAAAATAACCACGTGGGTGTGAAGCTGGGGGGCTGAGTATCCATTCACCGGGCGGGCACTGTCGTGTTCGAACTTGGCGGCAATCATTTTGCCGGTGGTCTCGGCGGGATGGTTACCGCCGATGCGTGCCTCGATATATCTCTCCAGCTCGCCCAATGCGACATTCACACTCACCCGGTGCGCTTCCCGGATCTTGTCATCAGCTCCGACCAATGCGGTGATCGACACACTTTTTGGGGCACTGAACGTAGCGTCCCAGCCGGCACGGTGATCGCTGGACTTAACGGTTTTGCCCTGCCGATCTTGGTATTCCGTCGCGATGCGGTGTTGTACGAGCTGTTCTCCCGTAACCGGGTGTTGCCCTTCGGCCAGCCGATAGAACTGCTGTCCTGATACCGACTCCGATAGACCCCAATCCCCGGCGAGATTCCCGTGCCACTCTCCATTCACCCGGTTCGACTCGGAGTAGTAGTTCTGCTCGGAATTCGCAAAGTCCCGCTCGTGATAGGAGTGGGCTTGGCCGGTCGAGAGCGGTTTTGAAATCGTCAACATGCGTCTAATCCATCTGCATCATGGGACGGCTTTCGGCGGTGTCTTTACCACTTCGCTTCCGTTTCTTGCCGCGCCGCCCTACATCAGTGGGGGCAATCTCAGCGGGCTTAACGTCCAGTGTCAGTTGTTCAGTTGGGGAGGGCGCAGGGGGAATCGCCGGCAGCACCACTTCAGGCACTGTGCTTCGTATAAATGGCGGTACACCCTTGGCCGCTGCCAGGTATGGGAATCTCAACCTGAGGGTAAATCCCGGCGTCTGAAAATAGCCGTTGAGGTTCTCAAGATTGCTGATTTCCGAGGCGAGAATCGCCGTCTGGATGCGGTTATCCACACTGGCATTCTTTGACTGGTGGAAGCCGAATTCACCACTGCTCCGGCCCTCTCGCAGATGTTCGATCTCAACATCCCCAATACACTTGCTGATCCACTCGGCCGCGCGCGGTTCGCTCGTACGCAGGAAAATCTTGGTTCTCGGCTGGGAGAGCATGGCCTCCGCCTCCCGGCCGTACCGCATTTCCACCTGGCTGCGGCCTTGTAGCCCCAGCACCATCCGCGTGTTGGATTTTCGCGATTCCGCCAAGGCCAAAGGTAAATTCGGCAGGTTCTCCAGGGTCGCAACTTCATCCGCAATCACCCAGGCAGCCGGCGGCAGGATTTCCGTTTGCGCGGTCAGACGGAGAATAAGAAAGTCGAGCCACATGCTGACCAGCGGGCGGAGGGTTTCGCGAGTCTCGGGAGTACTCGTGAGAAAGATCCAGCCCGCCCGTTTTTCCGCCCAGCTCGTAGCCGTCCAGGGCCTGCGGCGGTCGGGTGAAGGCAGCAAACTGAACGTACTGGCGGCACGTTCAAGCACTCCCAAAACGCCGCTCCGCTGCTGCGGTGCGTCTTTGGCAATCAGCGCTTCCAGGGGGGTGCCGGCGACTCGCAAATCGATTTCCGGATCGGCGTAGGCAATCCAATGGCACAACTCCTGGGGAGTGGGGCGGAGCTTAAGCAGGTGGGCAAAAATCTTGCGAGGACTTTCGATAAAGAAGCGGTTCTCGTGATCGCGGTCGGGGAAAAGGGACTTGGCTAAAGCGTCGGCTTCGGTTGGGTGCATGAGTTCATCTCCAGGACCCCAGTACGGCATCCGGGCGTCCAGCGGGTTCAGAACCACATCCCCGCGGCGCTCATTCAGGAACTGCGGGAGGTATTCCCTGGCCGGATCGTAGACAATCGCGGTCTCATCGCGATTCTGGATTTGGCTCAGGAGCTGACGGATCAGGGAAGACTTTCCCGTGCCGGTATCGCCGACAATAAGAAAGTGCTCGCATTCATTCTGGCGGGCCACGCGGATGAGCGAGCGTTCGCCCTTTTTCATCCGCAGAAATTCCCAAGGGCTCGCTGGGACCGTGGTTCGGAAGCCGACGCCGGAATGGTGGCGAGCGCGCCGATGAAACTGGCTGCGAGTGACAAGGTTCGCACCCTTGAGCACGCGTCCAAGGAGCCTCTGCCGGTGGTCGGCCTTATCCTTACGGAGCGCCAGCGGGAGCATGATGGCAAGCAGCAGGAGGCAGGTGTACCAGGCATCGCGCCAAAGTTGCCAGAGGGATCGGTCACTATAGATTGCCTGTGCGAGCCAAGCATGCAAGGACTCGTCGTCAAATCTAAGAGACTGCCATGAGAGACGTGTCGCTCCGGCTTGCCGCGCGCCGCTGGACAGGAACAATCGAGGGGCGTACGCAGGCTCGCCTGGGGCTAACGGGACCTGGGTCACGTCGTTATCCACAGCGAGACGTACGCCCCTCGGAAAGGCCACGAGCAGTAGCGACACGGAACGGGGGGGCCGCAGATTACGGTTCGAGGCGTGGGCCAGGTGAGCGGTTTCAAAAAAAGTCGGAAAATAGAGACGCTGGAGCGGGGTCCAATGGGCCTTAAATTGGTAGGCGAACTGGCATGCGCCACCCATGATAGCGAGCATCACTGCCAGAACGGAGAACACCGGCTTCATCCTGGGCCACTCGCGACCATCTCCTGACTGGCGGGCAGGAACACGAAGGTCTTCAGTCATGGCGGTCCTCCTTCCGGTGGCGCTCGCCTGGACCATTGATCTCGGAGCGAAGCTTCGCCGCCTTGGAGTGGGCGAGCCTGAAGAGTTCTATTGCCTCGCTGTACTTGTTATCGTGGGCCGCGTCGACGATCTCCTGCGCCTTTTGGGTGGACACCTTTCCGTCTCTCCCCGCTGTGCAGAGCAAGTGAGTGACGATGGCTTGGGTTGCCGTCATTTCGGCCAGGAGACCGAATTCAACAGGGGAGGGCTGCCGCCGACTCGCCACGGCGACCAGCGTATCGCGGCACCATTCCCCCAGAGGTTTCTGCTCGGCATCGGCGATTGCTTGCAGGCGCTCAAAAGCCGATTCATTCACCCTCACGGCGATATGCCGGGTCCGATTTAGCCAATTCCTCTCCATACTGTTGGCTCCTGATAACCTTTTGATTTAGCGGCAATTAGCCATCTCGAAGGCTATTGATCGCAAATGCGACCAGAACATCGCATTTGCGACCAGCGAGGCCGCAAGTCCTTGCGGCAACGGCACATCGCATTTGCGATCACAAGATCGCAAACGTGACCCTACCAAGGGGTGGCGTGTCAGGGTCCGGTTCTTTCGGACCCCTCCCACCGCCGCTGCGAAGCAGCGATGTTGATCGCGATCGAACCCCAAAAATCGTTTACGACAGCGGATTGGCATGTACGCCTCCAGTAACGGGAGCAGGTTCAGCCTTGCCAACACGAACCGATGTGTCCGAAGATGTGTCCCGGCGATGCGCGGTCTGCGTGGACTGCGGAGATTTGGCTTGTGGCTTCTTCTTGCGGGTCTCGGCAATAGTTCCCGGGTGAGCGGCGACCCACGGCCGGAAGCCCTCGTCCTTATCAAAGACGAGTTTCAAACCCTCATTGATGTAGTGGGAAAAGTCTCCGCCATTGGCATACACGACGTAACGCTTCAAGTCCTCGAAGATTTCTTCACGCAAGCGGGCGTTTACCGTCCGCTTCTTGGGCGGCAAAGGCGGTGGCGGTATCAAAGGTGTTGACATGGAGCCTCCTTGATGTGAATTCACTTAAAAGCCTCATCCTCACGGAAGTAGGTGATGGTCAACCCCAGCGGGTTAATCGGAATCAGTTGGCTGGGGACGTTGGTGCGAAACATAAAGACGAAGGTGGCGGTGTAGAGGGTCTTTTTGAGCACGGAGTGATCGACGGGCGAGTATTGGATCATATAAAAGTCCACGCTGGCCTTATACGGAGGCTTGAGCATCGGCTCCAGTGCCACCTGTTGCACATCGATATCAACCTCCGGCGATGAAGGGTTCGACAGGAAGTTGTCGATGACCTTCTCGTTCTTATAAGCGGCCATGATGTCGTTCGCGAGTTTGCCGTCGAGGAAGTAGAAGGATTTAGTGAAATCGTCGTTCACGGTGTAACGGTTACGACGGTAATAAAGCTCGCAAAATTGGGTAAGGAAGTATTTGGCTTCCTTGTCCTCTGGCTTATACGCAAAAGTGTCGTAACCGACAGCCTGCGCGCGGCCCAATTCGTCGATGCGAATGACCAACGGCTTGAAATCGTGGAAGGTATTGAGAGTTCGCACATCCAGGATCACAAGGCCCAGTATCACCAGGGAAAGCACCGCTATCGCGATCTTCAAATAGCTGTTGGTCACAATGGCTTCCCCAAACTGTTCCATATAAAGTTGCTTCGCCTCATTAGGGGCAGTGTGGTTGCTCATTTGAACACCCTCTCCAGAAGACCGCCCGATCCGAGGCCAGCAGACCCGCTGAAAATATGGCTCGTGAGCGCCGGCACCTTGAGGAGCACGTAGATGGAAGAAACAGCGACGATGATGAGCGGGGTGATGAGCGCTCCCTGCTGGTCAATGGTGATGGGTTGGCCGTTATACATGGTCAGGAAGGAAGTCAGGATGTTGCCGATGATGAAGATCACCGCCGCGGCCACAACTTGATAGAACGAATACTGAATGAAGCACTTAAACCACCCCCAGAAGAGCCAGTCGAGTTGGGGAACGATGAAGAAGGGGATGAAGACTGGCCCCAAGAGGACGCACACAGCCGTTGCAATGATGCCGAAGGCGATAACGATCATGGCCACAGCTTGCGCGAAGGCCAGGAGGACGATAATCGTCCAGTAATGGAGGTATACGGCGATCTGCATGGTGGTGCCCGGCGATTCCACGGTGCCTTCGAATGCAGAAATCCTGCTCACAACCGTGTCGAGCATGTTCTGCGACAACGTGCTCGACAATGATTGGGCCTGGTCGGTGATGAGGTGATGGAAGTCCGTGCCGATGCCGGGAATGGGGGTGGCGTAGTAGTTGATCATGGCAAACCCGAAGCTGATGCTCAACACTAGACTTGCGAACTGGGACATGTGGATGCCACCCCAGTGTTCGCCGGCGGAGAGGGCGGTCTTGATACCGAACCATGCCAGCATGATGGTGGCAAAGGCGCGGAAGAGGTTCTGCCCCATGCTCACGAAAACGTTGGTATTGGCATTCAGCAGTGTCGTGATCGCCTGCAATGCCCAGTCGAAGTAGTTGGGAGTCGAAAACATGTGATCCATCACCTCCGCACGCGCTGCCACAGAGCCTTAGGGAAGCCGGTAATTCTGCAAAGACGTTCCCACTCCGGTCGTAATCTGATTCACTTGCGAAACCATGTTTTGACGCTGGTAAGCGTCGCCATTGATGATGTTGGAAATGTCATCTCGCTCTTGCTTTGAGTGCACGATCTGCTGTTCCAGTTCGGCGAGACGCAGATTGTTCGCATCCTGCAAGGTGCGGAGGATGAGAATGTTGGTGGCGTTAATCTTGTTGAGCACACCCACCTCGGTGTTCAGCGATGGATCATTCGACAGCGAATCCTGCTCCAGGTTGGAAATCTTGGTTTGAACTACAGGCGCATTCGCGCGAATGTTGCCGACCGTCTGCATGGCGTTGGTGTTGACTCCATCCCTCAGTTCCACCGTGGCAAAGTTGGCGATGGCCCGCTGCAGTTCAGAGGGGTTCATGTTGGCAATCGTGGCAGGGCTATAGGGCTGAAGGGGATTAGTGGCACTCTGGTAACCGCTTTGAATTACAGAGGGTGACCCGGTGTTGACGCCGTTCACCCATCCGCCAGTGTTCCCGTACACATTGGGGACGGTGCTAAGGTTGCGCCACGAGGAGAAGAGTGCTTGGTAGCGCGCTGGCATGTTCTGGATGTTTCTTGACATGGTGACGGCCAGGTTGTACTGGTTGACGATTTGCGCGTAAGTTCTTTGGAGCTGGAGCAGGTGCTGCTGGAGTTGGTAGTAACGCAACAGCGCGTTTTGGTAATTGGTGGGATCGTAGACGATGCCACCAAAGAGTTGTGCGCGACTAGTTCTGGGGACAGCGAGCACGAACAAGAAAACGAGCGCCATTAGCTTTTTCATGGTTTAGTACCTCCTGATTTGGTTTGGGGTTGGGTGGGAAAGTTATACGCGGGAACCTGGTCGGGGCAGCCGGTCTTGTCCTCCCGGGTTCCCCAGAACTCGCGACCGTCGCTATTACGAACGGAAAGTACGACGTACTTGCCGCAGGGCAGGGCTTGCTCGCTCACGCCTTTGGACTCTTCATCCTTACGGACGGAAGCGAGATTGGCATTCTCGCGGTCAGCCAAGCTTTGCGCCTCCGCTCGGGTCTTGTAGGTGCCCAAAGGAGGGATGACCTCGATGTCCGGCTGTTTCTTCCGCCCACAAGCCAATGTGGCGGCCAGGATGAGAAGGGTTGTGACGATGCGTGTGTTTTTCATACATGCTCCTTACATGTCCGCCGGCATGGTGTGGTTCGCGTAGTCGGGGAGAAGAAGATCGTTGGACAAATAGATTTTGACCCTTTCGCCTTCGCGGATGGTGATCGTGGGCATGAGATTGAGGAAGCGGTCGAGAATTCGTTCGCCCGACATCGCCAATCCCTCGCCAAAGCCTTGGCGGGCTTGGTCGATGGCGGAGGCGGTCAAAACACTACCGGTGCCCACCTCCGCAATGCCTCCCAGAACGCCAACCGCCAATGATGCGCCGAAGATCTTCATGTAGTGGTTGTTCACCTTATCGTGCAGTGCGGTGGCGCCCTGCTGATCCAGCCCCTTGAACTGGTCGAGACTTTCGGCATAGCCGTCCGGCATGATGAGGCGGTGGAAGAAGACGGCCAACCGGTCCTGGCCGAAGGCGTTCACCTTTTGTGCTTCGCCAAGCACCTTCGTTCCCGCAGGGATCAACACATGCTGGCGATCATGGGAGTACACATCGCTCGACACCAGGCACATCACCGGGCCGGCGAAGCTGCCGTCCAGCCGGTTCATGAGCACGGTTTCAATCACCGTGCCTTCGAAGAGCACGTATTTCTTCCCTTGCGACTGATTCCGAGAATCTTCCGTGGCGGCATCGCGGCCGCGGGACTCAGGGTTGCCCTTGCCGGGTGAGGACGGTGTCGGTGAATTCGGCGAAGAATTGACAGGCCCACTCGCTGGGGTGGATTGAGAGAGGAAAGATCGTAGTGCCGTCTCCTCACCCGCGCTGCCCTGCGGCGCGGGGGGCAATGCCTGAGGGACAGATGGCTCTAGGGGGACGGGAGATGTTGAGACGCCCTCGAACTTTTGCGCGACTTCGGCTTCGCGATACGTGAGCGCCACGTTCGAGGCGAACAGCGACTCATAGTCACGCTTCTTCCGTTCCTCCTTCAGGGGGTCCTCCGGCGGCGCAGGGAGTTGCTGGTAAGCCTCGGGATTGCCTGAAGGCGGAATCGGGCCGACACCCTGACTGGTGGAAGGCCCGTAGTATCCGGTTTGGTTGGGAATTGCGGGATTACCATACATTCCCGGAGCGTTCAACCAGGCTTGCTGGGTCGCATCCGGTGGTGCAATGGGCCGACGGGTGGCTTGCTGCTCGGCCTGAATTGCTTGCTTCAACTCCTGGAGTTTGGCGTTGTCGGTTGGATTCACCGAAGGAAGCGCTGCGGTGGGATTTGTGGCTGCCGCGGGCTTGGCTTTATTGCCCGTGAGCCACATGATGAGCACCATCAGGACTGCCACGCCCATGATTACCAACGATTGCGTGTGCTTCGACATAACGCCGGGGGGCTTGGGGGCCTTGTCTTCGATGAGCCCGCGTTCAACGGGCGGGATGCCGTGAGTTTCAGCCATGTTCATACCCTCCGTCTTCGTGTCCTGCACTTGCGGTTACAGCCTCGGAGATCTCGCAAGATCTTTGCGAGTGCGTTCTTTCCCCTGAGCCTGACGCTATACGCGGTCTTGAGTTCGCGTGCGAGGAGGCTTTCGATCTCCTCCCAGGTGGGAGATTGTGATTGCTTGAACTGAGCTCTGCCGGTGGCGCTCATGACTGGGGCTCCCGGTCAAAGTTGACCTTCTGTTTCCCGACGGCGAGATACCCGTGATCCACGATCTTGGGGATGACGTACACGCCGTTTTCAAAATCGAAATTCACGAGATCCGGTTTCCCATCCTTCAGTTCGTAAATCGTGGGTTTTTCCTGCGCGGCGCATCTGATGTAGGTAAACCTGTCGTCGTGGTAGATGGCAGAAACCAGAAACGGCTCTTTGGCGGCGTTAGGTTTGTAGGTGTAATCGAAGCGCAACTTGCCGGGATATTCCTTCCGAAACTGATCGATCTGTTGCTGGACGCGAGCCTCGGCCTGCTGGAGTTCTTTGGCAGCCTCAGCCCGGGCTTCCACGGCCTCTTGCTTGTAGGCTTCAACTTCAGAGGCCCGGACGAATTCCACATGCTCGCTCACGCCACCGATGGTCGATTCTTCTTTGGGCTCGACAAAGACCTTGAGGTCGGGATCAATGTCGGGCTGATTGCTGATCTCCGACAAAAGGAACGAGTAGACACGGCCGCTGGCCGTTACCAGGTTCATGTTGGTGCGAATTCCGGTTTGGGCCGGATGCAGATAGCACAGGTTGTGGATGCCGTTGACGATCCAAAAATCCTTGTCGCCTACGGTAAAGTCGAGAATCTCTTCATTCGCCGGCAACACAATGAGCGTGGTGAAGCGAACCTTGGCTCGAATGGGGACAATGTCGGTCTGGGCGTACTTCACGACGCGCGCGCTATCGGTCGCGGCAGTGCCGAGGGCACAAACGAGCGATGAGAAAATTACGACGAGAGCAAGCGAAGTCCTTTTCATGTTCGATCTCCTGAGAAAGATTGATTGGGTCGCCAGATTACGAAAATCACCGACGCGAAAATGAAGCCCAGAATCAGGCCGAAGAGAAACGGCTCGACCCAGTAGAGGGCAAGGATTTCAACGTCGAGCCAAACGACACGCGCCAAGTCGAGGGCGCAGGCGACGAGCGCGAGGAACGCGATCACGTGCACGGGGGAAGGGTGTTTCATCCTTTTCCCCCCGCCAAAATCTCCAACCCCTTTTCAAAGCCGTAAGTGTCGAACGCTTCCCGCCGCTTGCGGTTGTCGAAGGGATCGTTCGTGTAAATCCAATAGCTCTTTGGGTCCACGTCCAGATTCGCCACCTTGGCGACATCCGGGTTTTTGATGAGCATCTGGCGCTTGGGCGCCAAGGTTGAAACGAGGTCGATTTCGTTATCGTTCAAGTGGAACTGCTGCCCGTACAGCTCGCGGTCCATGTCGGGATTGGAGAGGAAAATCTTGGTAGGGCAGCTTTCCTGGATGACATCCAAAATGCCGGATTTTCGCAGCTCGTCGAGCGATTGCGTGGAAAGCACCATCGCCGCGTTTTGTTTGCGCCAAGTCTTGAGGGCCTCGACGATGTAATTCTTCACGGCGGGATTGCGGAAGAAAACCCATGCTTCGTCAATGAAAAATGCCTTGAACACGTGGGTGAGCTTGCGGTCCGCGATGACCTCGTTGGCACGGTGCAGGATGTAAAAGAGCAGCGGTTCCACAATCTGCGGATACTGGCTCATCCCCTGAAAGTCGAAACACTGGAAGCGGGAAAAAGTCAGGGTGTCCTTGGCATTGTCGAAGAGGAATCCGAACTGCCCGCCTTCGGTCCACTTCTGGAGGCGGGCGGCGAGGCCGCGTTCCAGGGTATTGGCGAGCGTGCTGAGGGTCCTGAGGTCAGCGTCAATCTCGAACAGGTTCTCGATCTGGTGATAGAGATCCTGTTCCTGCTCCGCCGTGAGTCGGGATTCACCGTTCGCCTCAGCCAGCACCTGGACGAAGAGGCTGAGAAAATCCAGGTTCGCCTTTGTAGGGGGAAGTGAAAAGGGATTGATCTTGAAGTCGGGTGAATTCATCCCGACGCGGATGTAGGCGCCCGCGAAGAGCTGCGTAAGGCTCTCAAAGCTTCCACCCAAATCAAAGATGAACGTGTACGGTTCGTACTTTTGGAGGTTCGTAATCAGGAAATTCAGCAGGAAGGATTTCCCCGAGCCGGTGCGGCCCAAGACCATGGTGTGAGCGACATCCCGGTGATGGAGGTTCAGGTAATAGGGCGTCCGGTGGCTGGTCTCCAGCACGGCGAGGTATTCCCGGCTCAGGTGCTGGTTAACCTGGTCGCCAGTATGGAGCGTGAAAAGGAAAGAGTAATCGGCATAGTTGGCGTTCGAAATGGTCACGCGCCGAAGGTTGAAGGGGTAATTGCCGGGGACGGTCGCGAGGTAAGCATTCAGGAGGTTGTACCGTTCTTCAAAAACCTGGGCGTCATGAACGCTGAAGACCTTGTAAAACTCCGCGCACGCGTTTTCAACCCTGGCGAGATCAAGGTCGTAAATGACCACCGAGAGAGAGAAGTCGCCAAAATAATTGCCCTTCAGCTCCAACTCCTTGAGCGCCTCACCGAGATCGCGGACCTGGGCTTCCTTGGAGTCGTCGATCAGCAGGTCTTCGGTCTTTTCGGGGCTGTCCGAAAGGGTCATCTGGCTGACCAACGATCTCTTCGTATTGTGGAAGTGACGGCGGCGGGAATTGATCGAGCCGCGGGTTTTGTCCGGCGATTGCTTCTTCCACTCCGTCACGACGTAGAAATTGGCCTCAACTTCCAGTAACCGTTTGAAGATGAGCGGGAAGGTCTGGGCGGAGGCATCCTTGAGGGTAAGAACCTTCACAAAGGAATCGTCCAGGCGGAGATGGCCACGGTGACATTCCAGGTGTGATTCACACAGGGAGAAATCGAGAAACGTATCGCGGGCCAGTCGGGCATTCTCGACCTTGAGCGGGCAGAAGTTGAGAATTTGCTTCAGGATCTTGAAGGCATCGCACTTTCCCAGAATGTGCGCCGGAAGAAAATCGTTCACTTGTAGGACGAAGCTCCTGGCTTTGGCCAGCAATGTCAGCCTTGCTTTCTCGATCTCGGTCTCGATTAGTACAACCTGGTTCTTTGTTGATAGGAGCGCGCGCAATTCCGCGAGTGCGTTCCCCGGTCGAGCGGCAACATCGGCGATACCGGTGAGGAGGGTTTTCTTGTACCGGAAGCCCTCGAAGAGGATTACGTAATAGATTTTGAGCGAGTAGAGGGAATCGGCTTTGCTGCGAAGATAGGCGATGCGGCTCTCAATGGCCGCGTTAACAATTGGGTTTGGGTACGTCTCGTAAGGAACCTCGGCGTAATTCCGCTTGAAAAGGTATTGGTATACCCGGCATTTCTCGTCGAAGAGTTTGAAAGCCGATTCAAGACGCTTGGTGAAACTATCGATGGAGGCTGAATCGAGGCACTCGTAATCGACCCCCGCCACGCTCAGTACGACTCCCGCATCGCCGCTCTTCGTCAGGAATACCTGATTGTCGATGAAGCCGAAGAGGTTGATCTGCTCGTTAAACGAGCCCGCTTCGTCGTAAGACTTGGTGACGCGATCTAGCTTAAACATTCCTGAGCCTCCGAACGGTGACAGGCGCAAACTTCATGGGGTCGTACTGCGTTCGCGTACGGCCCGAGTTCAAAAGGAATCTGAACATCTGGGGATCGTTCTTGGTGGCCCAGCGGGCAAGGGCGTAAAGCAACAGGAACATTAGAATCCCGCCGAACAACGTTTTGAGCAGGTTGAAAACGCCGGCGCCCATCATGAGAGCAAAGAAGAAAAGCTTCCTCTCGGCCCCGAGTATGGTGAGCGGGCGATTCAGCGAGCGGAATACCGGGTTGGTTCGTCGTTGCGCCATGTTAGGTCGCGGGAAAAAGCCAAGACATGAAGTTCACGGCACCAATGGCCATGCCGACGCCGAAAATTACGCCGGCCATCGTGCGTTTGGCGCCGCCTTCACCAAAGGCGAACATGAGCCCACCGAGAACGATGGCCACAAGGGCGAGCCCGGTGGCAATGGTGCCGGTGAAGGCGGTTTGTAGAACCTGAACAGCGTTTACCCAGGGCGAGGAGCCGCTTTGGGCGAAGACATCCTCGGCAAGTAGCATGGAAGCACCGAATGAAAGGGCGCCGATGCGCAAGAACTTCGCACGGCGGGGCGTCAAGCGAACCTTATTCATACGTCACAACTCCTTTCGCACTTGCAGATGTGGGAGGGACGGGCGAGGAGTGCTCGACCCGGTTGTAGGGCTGGGTACTCACTCGCCTATTCTCGATATTTGCCCCTCTACTGTTATAGGGAACATGGAGGAAGGAAAAAGTAACAACGGTTGGCAGAAATATTTTTGATGACCGGATTCAGGTGTTCGCAGGTACCTTTGGTGCTCGGAAAGATCGGCGCTCGCAGTCTTCTCACTGGCGGCGAGCGGGACCTCACTATTGAAGGAACCCGCGTGTAGTTGGGTTTATTGGGGGTATCAGGCCTGTATGGGGTGAACGCGGATGTCGGTGAACTCAAACAAAGGGACCTCGGCCAATGCGACCCGCACGCTGCTCGCAGTCTCCGGAGAACTCTTGGGTAGTCTACTGATCCGCTGGAAAGCGACGGTTGATTTCAGTTTAACTTCGATCAGCGAAAATGAAAGCGTAGGGGGGGCGCCGAGCAAATCCTAGAGAGGGAGAGCATGGATTGCACTTGCTTAATGTCCGGCTCGATCCCGGAGGCTAGTGGAGAGAACTGGAGGTTTGCGAGTGCTGGACTCCGGCTGGTGGCGCACGCGGAGGCTGCACGATGCACCATTTGATGAGTCGCGCCACGAAATGCGCCAAGGTGTCACGCCGGAGGCGCGTGTGGCTGAAGCAAAGAAAGCCACCCACGCATTACCCCGAGGCGATTGTTCGAGTTGACCCCTTCGCTGATCCATTCTTCGACAGTACCACTGGGGGGCTCGGTCCACTTTGCCTCAACCGCAACAGCAATATCGTTTCCGATCAACATCAAGTCCGTGTGAGATGGTTTGCCCTTACCCTTGACGGGATCTACTGTGAACTCCAACTGCACTTCGATTTCATGATCCACTGTATCCTTGCTCCGGATGAGGCTTTTCCAGATTGCCTCTCATACTTCAGGAGGGATAGCAACGGGATAGCGGAGCGAGTCGGGGATTCAAATTCGTGCGGATGGTACAGTACAAGCACATCATCAAGACGGGCCACCGGTTGTCTGTCGAAGAAGATGTCCATATCAGGCCCTCCGCTCAGATGCCGTTACAGAACTTCCTTTATAACATGCCGCTGGATCCGCAGGGAGCCTGCAAGAAGAGTTCTAACACGCCTTGGAATACGTAACGGCAGTTGACAAAACGTCACTATGCTGGCAGGCTGACATTTCGTCAGCTTTGCGAAACGAGGTTGTTTATGGCCCAGGATTATTCGGCAAGTTGGGATCTCCCGGATTTCCCAGGGTGGCGCGGAGATCAGTCTAATGGTGACACCGACGGGCTGCGTACGGCCTCGGCGAAGGTGTGGCCGCGAATATCCGCGTTTGCCCGGAAAGAGCTGGCCAACAAGGTTTCTGCTGAGGAACGTAAAGCCCTGACCCTGGAGGCTTGGGGGGATACGCTCGTGTCAGTCGCAGAAACACTCAAGCGCCATCGAGGGAAGGATACAATTCGAGATCTGGAAGGTTTCCTGTTCGGCACATTTCAACATCGGATGAACCGGTTACTTATTCTAGCTCGCTTTCAAGATGAGACTAAAAATGATACAATCGCGGCATGTCAAGACCACGACACATCGATTGGAAACTCGTCTCGAAAGCGCGAGCCGTCGTTGCCGAAACCACCG
>JBEKLF010000009.1:0-80920 GCA_050010335.1 Terriglobia bacterium | reverse complement strand
CCCCACGGAAGTCATGAAGCCGGTCAAGACTTGGCACGAGGTCAGCCCTATAGTGACGGAATAAAATTGTAACCCCATATAAAAAAAGTATTTCGCTCAGCGGAGTGGCGAAGTTCGGTTAGAAGGGTTCCTCCTCGCGCCAACACAATTCCGGCGATCAGGCTGTCGCCCATCCCGATCCTAATCCCTGAGCGTTCGAGCAGCCGATGGAGTTCGGCGGCTTTTCGTGCGGCATCGAAATCAAGCATTAAGATGGGGATACTGTCGAGTAAGGCGAGCACGTTTTCTTGTTGCCGATTGCTTCGAACACCTACAAGTAATTCAAAACAGCTAAGAGTTGAAGTCTGCAACTGGTCCTGGCGGAGGGCCAGCGAAACCGCCTCCGCTCCGGGGCGGCGTCCCTCTAAATAGTCAATCAGTACGTCCGTATCCGCGATGATCATCGCCAACTCGCGCGCAGGGCAGCAGCAGTTTTCCGCAATTTAGCCGCCTCCTCGCGCTTGAGTGCCCCTCGAAGTTGCAGGGCCGTTCGTCGCCGTCGTTCTCGCTCAGCTTCCTCACCAAGATACGACTCGACAGCATCGCTGAGAACAGTGGAAAAGCCCTTCTGGCCTCGCCTCGCCGCAATCGCCAGCAGGCGGCTCCGGTGCTCAGGTTTAAGTTCGACGGTGGTTCGCATGAATGTATTGTAGCATGGACATGCATGTGCATGCAGAACGTAGCTGCTCAATAGCGTGACCGCTCGCGTTCCTCAATGAGGAGGCCGGCTCCGGGCAGGACGCGGTCGCCGAAAATCTCACGGCGCCGGGCAGCGAAATCCGGCCACTTACGCACTGTGTTTGCTGAGACTTCCGGCACAATTCGGCCGATCAGGCGGTTGCGCTCGCGGAGTTCTACGGTTTTGCCGGCCCGCAGCCAGGCTTTGAGTTGTGGGGTGTCGCGAAGTTGCCGAATGTCGATGCTTGGCATGCTTCAATCCCGCCACATCCTGTGGCACATCATCAAGTGCAGCTATCGAAGGTGGGTTTCGCCCATGAGGAACTTGTCGACGCCGCGGGCGGCTTTGCGGCCTTCGGAAATCGCCCAAACTACTAGCGATTGGCCGCGGCGCATATCGCCGGCGGCGAAGACGCCGAGGATGGACGACATGTAATTCGCGTCAGTCTCCACATTACTCCGTGCATCGAGTTTCGCGCCAAGCGTCTCGATCATGCCATTCTTGACGGGGCCGAGGAACCCCATCGCAATCAACACAAGGTCAACATCGAGGGTAAATTCGGTGCCCGGGATTGCCTCGAACTTCGGTGGGGTGCCGACGCGGATGGCGTGCAGTTGATTTACGTTGCCGTTTTCATCGCCGGTGAAGCGCACGGTAGCCACAGCCCAGTCGCGAATGCCGCCTTCCTCGTGGGCGCTCTCGGTGCGCAACTGAAGCGGCCAGAGCGGCCACGGAGTATTCGGGGAGCGTTCGAGCGGTGGCTGGGGCATGATTTCAAATTGATAAACTGCGGCCGCCTTTTGCCGATGCGCGGTGCCCAGGCAATCGGCTCCGGTATCGCCGCCGCCGATAATCACCACGCGCTTGCCCGTGGCAAGAATCTGCCCGTCCACAACGTCGCCCGCGATGCGGCGGTTTTGTTGGGGTAGATACTCCATGGCGAAGTGGATGCCCTTCAATTCCCGCCCCGGCACGGGGAGGTTGCGGGGACTTTCGGCGCCGCCGGTCAGCAGCAGGGCGTCGTACTCACGGCGCAAGTCTTCCACGGGCACGTTCTTGCCGACGTGCGCGCTGGTTTGAAAGACCACGCCTTCCTGAAGCATTTGGTCGAGGCGCCGGTCGAGGACGGTCTTCTCCATCTTGAAATCCGGAATGCCGTACCGCAGCAAGCCCCCGATGCGGTCGGCCTTTTCAAACAGCGTCACCGAATGTCCCGCGCGGTTCAGTTGTTGCGCGGCAGCGAGTCCCGACGGCCCCGAGCCCACGATGGCCACGCGTTTGCCGGTCCGGCGCGACGGCGGCTCAGGCCGAATCCACCCTTCCTTGAAAGCGTGCTCGATGATGGTCTTTTCGATGTTCTTGATGGTGACGGGCGGCTCGTTGATGCCCAGCACGCACGCAGCCTCACAGGGCGCGGGGCAGATGCGGCCCGTGAACTCCGGGAAGTTGTTCGTGGCGTGCAGCGTACGAATAGCGTCTTTCCAGCGGTCGCGGTAAACCAGGTCGTTCCAGTCGGGGATGATGTTGCTCAGAGGGCAACCCGTGTGGCAAAAGGGAACGCTGCAATCCATGCAGCGCGCCGCCTGGGTGCGCAGCTTTTGCTCAGGGAAGGTCTGATAGACTTCCTGGTAATCATTTACGCGCTCGTCCGCAGGACGGCGCGTGGGAACCTCGCGCGTGGCTTCCATGAATCCGGTAGGTTTACCCATGCAGCACCTCGCGCGGGGATGGAACGTAGGGGCGAGCGGCGCTCGCTCGTAAGGCCGAACGCTGTTCGGCCCTACACCCTCCGGTAGGTTTACCCATGCAGCGCCCCCGCCGGATTCCGAATTCCAGGCTCCGGATTCAAGATAGTGCGCGGAATTCCCTGCACGCGTTTGAATTCGTGGGGGAAAACCTTGATGAACTTCGGCAGCATGGTCTCCCAGTTGTCGAGAATCCACTTGGCGCGGGGGCTTTCGGTAAGCTCGGCGTGACGCGCGATCAAGGTTTGGATGAGGTCGATATCCTGTTGATCGACAACGGGGTCCAGATCCACGCCCGACCGGTTGCAGCGCACGCGCACGAATTCACCCGTCTCATCGAGCACATAGGCGATACCGCCGGTCATGCCCGCGGCAAAATTGCGGCCGGTTTTTCCCAGCACCACCACCGTTCCCCTGGTCATATATTCGCAGCCGTGGTCGCCGACTGTTTCCACTACGGCAGTCGCACCGGAATTTCGCACGGCAAAACGTTCGCCGGCCATGCCGTTGAAGAAAACCTCGCCGCTCGTAGCGCCGTACAGAACCACGTTGCCCACCAGGATGTTCTCTTCCGGCTGGAACGAGGAATTCCGCGGGGGGTAAACAATGAGCCTGCCGCCGGAGAGTCCTTTGCCCACGTAGTCGTTCGCCTCGCCCTCGAGAATCAGGGTGACGCCTTTGGCCAGGAACGCACCGAAGCTTTGCCCCGCCGACCCCGTAAACTGGAACCGGATGGTGTCATCCGGCAGGCCCGCTTCCCCAAACCGGCGGGCGATCTCACCGCTCAACATTGCGCCAACGGTGCGGTGGGTATTGCGAATGGGAAGGCTGATGGAAACCCTCTGGCCGCGCTCCAGGGCCTCGCGCGCGTGGTCAATCAACTGGTAGTCGAGCGATTTCTCCAGGCCATGCTCCTGCTTAATGGTGCAGTGGCGCCCTACGCGCGTGGGCACATGAGGGTTGTAAAGCACGGCGGAAAGATCCAAGCTGCTGGCTTTCCAGTGGTCAACGTCGTGGCGCTGGGTAATGCAATCCACGCGGCCCACCATTTCATCCAGCTTGCGGAAGCCGAGCTGCGCCATGATCTGCCGCAGGTCTTCGGCGATATAAAAAAGGAAATTGATGACGTGCTCCGGTTGGCCCTGGAATTTCTTGCGCAGGACGGGATCCTGCGTGGCCACGCCCACCGGACACGTGTTCAGGTGGCACTTGCGCATCATGATGCAGCCCATGGAGATGAGCGGCAGGGTGGCGAAGCCGAATTCCTCCGCGCCCAGCAAGGCGGCAATGGCCACGTCGCGCCCGGTCTGAAGCTTTCCATCCACCTGAAGGCGCACGCGGCTGCGCAGGTCGTTCATCACCAGCGTTTGCTGTGTTTCGGAGAGGCCGAGTTCCCAGGGAATCCCCGCGTGGCGAATCGAGGAGATGGGTGAGGCGCCGGTGCCGCCGTCGTAACCGCTGATGAGGATGACGTCCGCATGAGCCTTGGCCACGCCCGCCGCCACGGTGCCCACGCCTGATTCGGCCACCAGCTTGACGGAAATCCTGGCCTGCGGATTCACGTTCTTGAGGTCGTAGATGAGCTGCGCCAAGTCCTCGATGGAATAGATATCATGGTGCGGCGGCGGCGAGATCAACCCTACACCGGGGATGGAGTGCCTCACCCGGGCTATGACCTCATCCACCTTGTGGCCGGGAAGTTGTCCCCCCTCGCCGGGCTTGGCGCCTTGGGCGATCTTGATCTGGAGATCGTCGGCGTTGACCAGATAGTTGGTGGTGACGCCGAAGCGGGCCGACGCCACCTGCTTGATGGCGCTGCGCCGCCAATCGCCGTTGGCATCGCGTTTGAAGCGCGCTTCGTCTTCGCCGCCCTCGCCGGTGTTGGAGCGCCCCCCGATGCGATTCATGGCGATGGCGAGGGTTTCGTGCGCCTCCTTGCTGATGGACCCGAAAGACATGGCGCCTGTGGCAAAGCGCTTCACGATCTCCGCCGCCGGTTCCACATCGTCTATGGGGACTGCCGGCCCTGCGGGATGAAGGTCCAGCAGGCCGCGCAAAGTATAGAGATTGCGGCTTTGCCCATCGGCAATGCGGGCGTATTCCTGGAAAGTTGGGAAGCTCGAGGTCCTCACCGCGTGCTGAAGTTTGCTGATGGTGGTGGGGTTTAGGATGTGGTTCTCGCCGCGCACGCGGTACTGATAGTTGCCGCCAATTTCCAGTTCCGTGTCGGACTCCGCCTGTGGCTGCATGGCGAACTTATGCCGCATCAGGGCTTCGCGCGCCAGAATTTCCAGGCCCACGCCTTCGATCCGCGACGACGTCCCGGTGAAGTAGCGCTCCACCAGTGATTTGTTCAACCCGACAGCCTCAAAAATCTGTGCGCCGCAATAACTCTGGAGAGTCGAGATTCCCATCTTCGAAAGGACTTTCAGCAGCCCCTTGTCAACGGCCTTGATGTAATTCTTCAGCACCTTTTTGAAAGTGTATTCCTGAGGGAAATAGCCCTTGGCGTGGAGATCCTCCAGCGTCTCGATGGCAAGGTAGGGATTGATGGCGCTGGCTCCATAGCCCACCAGCAAAGCGAAATGCATCACCTCGCGGGGCTCGCCCGTCTCCACGATCAGCGCCACCTGGTTCCGGGTTTTATCGCGGACCAGGTGATTGTGCACGGCGGAAAGCGCCAGGAGCGTGGGAATCGGCGCATACTCTTCATCCACGCCGCGGTCCGAAAGAATCAGCAGGGTATACCCGGATTTGATCGCCAGCGAGGCGCGGCGGCAAAGGCTCTCCACGGCCTCCTGCAAGCGTTTTTCGCCGCCTTCCACGCGGAAGAGCATGGGCAGCGTGGTGGCCAGGAAATCTCCCCAGCTCACCCGGCGAAGTTTCTCCAAATTCCAGTTGGTCACAATGGGATGCCGCTTCTTGAGCGTGTGGCAGAGTTGCGGCGTCTCGTCGAGGATGTTCCCTTCCCGCCCGATGTAATCGTAGAGCGACATCACCAGGTCTTCGCGAATGGGATCGATGGCCGGATTGGTGACCTGGGCGAACATCTGCTTGAAGTAATTGAAGAGCAGTTGCGGCTTGTCGGATAGGCAGGCAAGGGGCGTGTCGGTCCCCATCGATCCCACCGGCTCCTCGCCGTTCATGGCCATGGGGAGCATAATGGTTTTCAGGTCCTCGTCGGTGTACCCGAAGGCCCGCTGGCGCATGAGGATGGTCGAGTTGTCGTTGGGATGCATGCGCTGGGGATCGGGCAGATCCTTCAGCGTGACCTGGTTTTCCTTCAGCCACTTCGTATAGGGCTGGCGCGCCGCCAATTGCCTTTTGATTTCCTCGTCGGGGATGATGCGCCCCTTTTCCGTATCCACCAGCAACATGCGTCCGGGTTCGAGGCGGCCTTTGAAGCGAACCTCCGCCGGATCCACCGGCAGCACCCCGGCCTCGGAAGCCATGATGACCAGGCCGCGATTGGTGACCACGAATCGGCCGGGGCGCAATCCATTGCGGTCCAGCTTGGCGCCAATCATGCGGCCATCGGTAAAGGCCACGGCGGCTGGACCGTCCCAAGGCTCCATCAACGAAGCGTGATATTCGTAAAACGCCTTGACGTCGTCGGGCATGGTGGGGTCGTTCAGCCAGGCCTGGGGAATCAGCATCTCCATCACGTGCGGAAGACTGCGCCCCGCCAGCAGCAGCAACTCGACGGCATTATCCAGGTTCGCCGAATCGCTTCCGCCGGGAGCAATGATGGGCTCAAGCTTTTTGATGTCGTCGCCAAAGAGCGGGGAGGCCAGCACGGAAGTGCGAGCGTTCATCCAGTTCACGTTGCCGCGCAGGGTGTTGATTTCGCCGTTGTGGCAAATGTAGCGGTAGGGATGGGCGAGATGCCAGGTGGGAAAAGTGTTCGTCGAGAAGCGCTGATGGACCAGACAAAGGCCACTCCGCACTTCGGAATTCGACAGCTCGAGGTAAAAGTTGGCAATCTGCGGCGCGAGCAGGAGGCCCTTGTAAACGATGGTGCGGCAGGAGAACGAGGGAATGTAGAAGAAGCTCTTCTCCCGCAGATTGGTCCGGTCCACTTCCTTTTCCGCGCGCTTGCGGAGGATGTAGAGTTTGCGTTCCAGCGCGTCGGGGTCCATGCCGTAGGCCCGCTTGACGAAAAACTGCTCGATGTACGGCTGTGTGCTGCGGGCCAGGCGCCCAATGGTGTTGGCATTCACCGGGGTGTCGCGCCATCCCAGCACGGTCAGGCCTTCGTCGCGTGCAATTTCCTCCAGAATGGCCTCGCACGACATTCGCTCGTGGGGTTCGACGGGAAGGAAAACCATCCCCACGCCGTATTCACCGGGCGAGGGTAGCGGAAAACCCAGGCGGGAACATTCACCTTCGAAAAACGCGTGGGGAATTTGGATCAACACGCCGGCGCCATCGCCCGTTTGGGGGTCGCACCCGCAGGCTCCGCGGTGCGTCAAGTTGATCAGGATTTCGATCCCCTTCACGACGATGTCATGGGATTTCTCGCCGGAGATATTGGCCACAAAGCCGATCCCGCAAGCGTCATGTTCGTTGTGCGGATCGTAAAGACCCTGCGCTTTGGGCAAGCCGTTGAGAGTGAATTCGTGACTCATATCGATTCGCACAAACAGTCGTCAGTTATCAGTCGTCCGTAAGAGCCATCCTTCGGGAAGAGTTCTTACTGACGACCGAAAACTGATGACTGATGACTTACGGGCCGGGACTCAGATGGCTTTCGGACGGATTCCTAGTGGCCGCGGTCAAGATCACTATCGCCGAATGCGCTGCCGGCAAGAGGAATCCCGCCCGGAAACTCACCTATGGGGTTGAACTTCGTTTGTCGCTAACATGTAACGAAATCAATGATTTAGAGCCCTGTCTCATCCCCCTAAAGACAGCTTCCCCGCGGACGAAGCATCTTTAATTATCCCTGACCCCCCTCTTACACGTTAAATGAATTGTTTTTATAGCCGGAATAAATTTTGCAACTCGTCAGGATTCTTTTCCTGTCAAGGGTGGGCCGAACACCCGACACCAAGTCGTGAAACATCCCACCCGGAAAATGGGCACATTGGGGTGGGCAATGAACCCCGGGCGATCTCATGGACAATGGAGTCCGCTGATGGGTATTTTGCTCGACATCGGCAGATCTCCTATTCATGAATTCGGATTTAACAAATATTTTACATCCTGAAAAAACTTAACAATTGACAGTCAAATAGATAGAAGTTCACGTTGGTATCCGGCCAATTGGCGGGTTTTGTCTCACTTGGCTCCGGGAACACGAACCCATGCCAGACCCCGTCCTATCCAAGCGCTGGGCCTCGCCCGCGCCCGACCCGGCTGACAAGATATTGCCTTCTTTTCTCCAGCCAGCCAGACCCTTAACCCAAAGGGTGATCAGCCGCCCAAGGATTCGCGGCAGGGAAACCTTTGCTAATATCCTGGCTTTTACGCTGACGGTAGCATAGCAGGATCCGGCCGCTTATGAATGGATGCGCGCCATGATTTGGGCTCAGCAGAAGACAATTGTTGTAGGCTTTGTGGTGGCCGTCAGCCTGCTGGTGGGCGTGGGCGTCATTTCCTACCGCAATACGGCGCAATTCATCGCCGCCAGCCAGTCGGTCACGCACACCCGCCAAATTCTTCTGGAGCTGGAACGGACCTTGGCTGGCATCACGGATGCTGAAACCGGCCAGCGGGGGTACCTCGTCACCGGCGTGGAGACATATCTTGAACCCTATCACCGGGGCGTTACCGATACCTTCCAAGCGATGCAGCGTGTCCGCGAATTGACTGCGGGCAATCCCCTCCAGCAAAAGCGCGTGGCGGCGTTCGACCTGTTGGCTCGAAAACGGTTGGCGATTCTCGATGAAGGCCTCCAATTGCGGAGGGAGAAGGGCTTCGAGGTGGCCCGGCAGCTCGTCCTCTCCGGCCAAGGCAAGGCAGAAATGGACGCGATCCGGGCCCTCATCGCCGAGATGACGGCGGAAGAGACCAGGCTGCTGGAGGAGCGGTCGCGGAATTTAAGGGCGGGCACGCGAACGGCAATCGGGTTGTTCGTCGTGGGAACCGTGCTGGCCGTTGGGGTTCTCTCCTTCGTCTTTTTCCTGCTTAGCCGCGAGATCACCGAGCACAGGCGGGCGGAGGCAGCCTTGCGGCGGCAAGCCTCGTTGTTCGATCAGACTTACGACGCGATCTTAATCTGGGGTTTGCCGGGGCCGATCTCGTTTTGGAACCGCGGCGCCGAGCGGCTTTACGGCATTCCGCGTGAGGAAGCGGTCGGCCGGGTCCCTCGCGAATTGCTGCAAACGACAACTCGGGACGGTATGGAAACAATTCTCCAGGATCTGGAGCGCGACGGAAAATGGGAAGGTGAATTGGAGCACAGCACGCGCGACGGCCGGCGGATTATTGTGGACAGCCGCATGGTGCTTGTCCGTGACCCGCAGGGCAACCACGTACTCGAGGCCAACCGCGACATCACCGACCGCAAGCGGGCGGATGAGGAGATTCGGGAATTGAACGCCAACCTGGAGCGACGCGTCGCCCAGCGCACCACGGAACTTGAGGCTGCGAACAAGGAACTCGAAGCCTTCACCTACTCGGTTTCGCACGACCTGCGGGCGCCGCTGCGCCATGTAGACGGGTTTTCGAAACTGCTCGTGGAAAAGCAACAGGCCGAGCTGTCCCCCGAGGCGCAAGAATACGTCGCCACCATTCGCGAATCGGTCCTCCAGATGGGGACGCTGATCGATGACTTGCTCCATCTGGCGCGGGTGGGGCGAAAGCAACTGGACGTGCAGGCGACCGGACTGAACTCCCTGGTGGAAGAAGTGATGGCCGATTTGAAGCGCGCGAACCCCGATCGCTTGATCGAGTGGAAGGTTGAGACGCTGCCCTTCGTCGAGTGCGACCACGCGTTGATGAAGCAGGTTTTCGTCAACCTGCTCTCGAACGCCGTCAAATTTACCCGCCCGCGGAACCCCGCCATCATTGAAGTGGGAGCAACCGATCAAGATGGCGCCCGTGCCGTCTTCGTGCGCGACAACGGCGTGGGTTTCAGCATGAGGTACGTGAACAAACTCTTCGGGGTGTTTCAGCGGCTGCACCGGACGGAAGACTTCGAAGGGACCGGCGTGGGCCTGGCCACGGTTCAGCGCATCATTCATAAACACGGAGGGCGCGTTTGGGCGGAGGCGGAACTGGATATGGGCGCGACCTTTTATTTTACCTTGGGATCGTCGGACGATCCCGCAACGGAAAAACGAACCGGCTCAGGAGGCAACACATGATCCAAGAAGAACTACAAATTCTCCTCGTCGAAGACAATCCCAAGGATGTCACCCTGACTCTGCACGCTTTGCGTGAGGAAAACCTTGCCAATGCCGTTCAGGTGGCGCGGGATGGGGAAGAAGCGCTCGACTTTCTTTTCTGCCGGGGCGAATTCGCCGGCCGCAGCTTCGATCGCCCACCCGAATTGGTGCTTCTGGACTTGAAACTTCCCAAGGTCAATGGTCTGGAAGTCCTGCGCGCGGTGAAGGGCGACCCGCGCACCCGAGCGATCCCGGTGGTGGTGCTCACCAGCTCGCGCGAAGAAAGGGACTTGGCGGAAAGCTACCGGCTGGGCGTGAATGCTTACATCCAGAAGCCGGTGGAATTTGATGCCTTCCGCCAGGCAGTGAAGCAACTGGGGCTCTTCTGGCTGGTGGTCAACGAGCCGCCGCCGCCGAGCTCTTTTCGCCCTTAAGGGGTTTTTCTCTCTGCACCAAAAGGATGTCCACATGCCGGATACCACAAAGCGTGATGAAGTGAACTCCTCCCGGCCCCCCCTGTGGGTGCTGATCTTGGAAGATAGCCCGCGCGACGCGAAGCTGACGGCGAGCGTGTTGGAGAACGGTGGATACACCATGCAATCGGAGGTTACGGACTCGGCGGAATTCTTCCGGGAGAGCCTGGAACAGGCTGAGTACGATGTGATTCTCGCCGATTTCAACCTCCGCAATTGGACCGCGCTCGACGCCCTGGAAATCCTGAAGCGCTCGGGAAAAGACATTCCGCTCATTGTCGTGACCGGTACTCTGGGCGACGAAGGGGCGGCGGAATGCATCAAGCAAGGCGCGGCGGACTTTGTTCTGAAGGACCGGCCGGCGCGGCTTCCGGCCGCCGTCCAGCGGGCGCTGGAAGAGAAACGCCTCCGCGCCGAGAACCAGCGGGCTTTCGAAACCATCTCCCGCCTGGCAGCCATCGTGGATTCGACGGATGATGCCATTATCAGTGTTACGCGCGATGCGATCATCGTGACCTGCAATCCCGGCGCGGAGCGTATGTATGGTTTCACGGCAGAGGAAATCAAGGGAAAACCGTTTTCTATATTTATACCTGAGGGGCGTCGAGACGTTGTGGCCGTCATGCAAGAAAGGCTGTTTCGCGGCGGCGCGTACGTCAACTTCGAGCACGAGCACCTGCGGAAGGACGGGTCGAGATTTCCGGTGGCGCTGACGCTTTCTCCCATCAAGGATGCTGGGGGCGTGGTTACGGGGATATCCGTCATCGCGCGCGACATCACCGAGCGCAAGCGGGCGGAGGCAGTCCTCCGCGAGAGCGAGGAAAAATACCGCTCCCTGGTGTCGAATATCCCCGACGTCGTCTGGACCCTGGACGCCAAACTCCGCTCTGCCTTCATCAGCAAGAACATCGAAAGGGTGAGTGGCTTTTCCGTGGACGAGATTTATCAGCAGGGCATCAATCACTTTCTCGCCTCCCTCCATCCCGATGACGTTCCCAAGGTGGCGGAAGGACTGCGCGCGCTCTTTGCCGAGGGCCGGCCGTTTGACGTGGAGGTTCGCGCCAAACGCAAAGACGGGGGGGAGTGGAGATGAATACACGACCGGGCTCTTACCACCTACGAGAAAAACGGCATGCGGTATGCCGACGGGCTGCTCTCGGATATCACCGAGCGCAAGCGGGCGGAGGAGGCGTTGCGCGAAGCTGAGGCGCGCTACCGCCGACTCTTCGAAGTAGAATCCGATGCCATCCTCCTCGGGGATAGTGACACCGGCCGGTTTCTGGAGGCGAACCCCGCCGCGCTGAAAATGTATGGATACAGTCGCGAGGAGTTTCTGGGCCTGACGGCTTCCGAGATTTCCACCGAGCAAAGGAAGACTCAGACCGCCATGGCCGAAGGGAAGACGCATGTTCCTTTGCGCTGGCATCGCAAGAAGGACGGCACGGTTTTCCCGGTCGAAATCACTGCCAATTTCTTTTTCGACCAGGGACGCAGGCGGCAGGTGGCGGCTATTCGCGACGTCAGCGAGCGCCAGCGGACGGAGGAGGCGCTGCGCACCACCTCCGAGACCCTGCGCGCCCTGATTCAGGCCTCGCCTTTCCCCATCTTAGCGTTGGACCCCCAAGGCCACCTGACGCTTTGGAACGCCGCCGCCGAGCGGACGTTTGGTTACAGCGAGGCGGAAGTCCTCGGGAAGATCCCGCCGGTAGTGCCCGAGGAAGAGCGCGAGTGGTTCCTCCAGTCAGTCAATGATGTCCTGAAAGGCGCAACGCATAGTGGCATAGAGCTCCGGCGGAAAACCAAGGGCGGCGCGTTCGTAGACGTTAGTCTGTGGAGCACCACGCTGCGAGACAGCAAGGGAGAAGGCGTCGGGGTTATGGCCCTGTATGCGGACCTGACCCAACGCAAGCGGGCGGAAGCTGAGCATGTCCGCCTGGTAACCGCCATCGAGCAATCAGCGGAAGCCGTGGTGATTACCAATCCCGCCGGTGACATCGAGTATGTTAATCCGGCCTTCACTCGGATCACTGGGTATGGCCGCGAGGAGGTTTTGGGACAGAACCCCAGGATTCTGAAATCGGGCGAACAAGCCCCGGCATTTTACCAACAGCTTTGGGCGACTATCTCGAAAGGGCAGACCTGGCATGGTGAACTCATCAACCGGGGAAAGGACGGAAGCTTCTACACCGAACAGATGAACATCGCCGCCGTCCGGGGTGCCCACGGCAAAGTCACCCACTTCATCGCCACCAAACAGGATGTGACGGAGCGCAAGAGCCTGGAAGATCAGGTGCGGCAGGCGACGAAGATGGAAGCGGTCGGCAGGTTGGCGGGTGGAGTCGCCCACGATTTCAACAACCTTCTGACCATCATCAATGGATATTCCGAACTCCTCATGGATAAGTTCGCATCCGACAACCAGGCAAGCGTTTACCTTAAGGAGGTTAAGGATGCGGGAGAACGCGCGGCCTCTCTCACCCGCCAATTGCTGGCGTTTAGCCGCCGCCAGGTGCTGGATCCGCAGGTGCTCGACCTGAATTCCGTCGTCTCCGATATGGAGAAAATGTTGCGGAGGCTGATTGGGGAAGACATCACCCTGCACACGCTTCTTGACCCATCATTGGGACGGGTGAAGGCTGACCTGGGACAGATCGAGCAGGTTATTATGAACTTGGCCGTGAACGCCCGTGACGCCATGCCCCGAGGCGGTAACCTCACCATTGAAACCGGGAATGTGGAACTGGATGAGGCCTACGCACGCAGCCACGTTACCGTGAAGCCGGGTCCGCACGTGATGGCGGCGATCTCCGACAACGGCTTGGGCATGACCCCGGAGACGCAAGCGCGCATTTTCGAACCCTTCTTTACCACCAAGGAAATGGGCAAAGGAACGGGCTTGGGGCTGGCCACCGTGTACGGGATAGTCAAACAATCAGGAGGCAGTATCTGGGTGTACAGCGAACTTGGCCATGGTACCGTTTTCAAAGTATACCTCCCTTCCGTCGGCGAGAATCTGGTGGAAAAAGGGGATTCGATGAGGGAGACCGATCCAGCCAGGGGATCGGAAACGGTGCTGGTGGTGGAAGACGAGGAGGGGGTCCGGTCCCTGATTTGCCTGACGCTGGAATCGGTTGGATACGTCGTCCTGGAAACGGGGGATGCTGGTAGCGCCTTGACGGCCTGCGCAAACCATGACAGGCCGATCCACCTGTTGCTGACCGACGTGGTGATGCCGCAAATGTCCGGTCCATTGGTGGCGGAGAAGGTTGCCGCCTTACGCCCTGGCATTAAGGTCCTCTACATGTCGGGATATACGGACGATGCCGTAGTACACCACGGCATGCTCAGCTCCCATAATCACTTCATTCAGAAACCCTTTTCGCCGGCGGAATTACGCCAAAAAATCAGGGAAATCCTGGGTCGAAAGTGAGAATCGGGCTTCTGGCTTAAGCAGAGACCCAAACTGGACGAGACCGATTTTTTACGAATGGGACTGACCTCTCCTCTCATGAACCAAAGTGGATAAACCGATAATCCCCGCAGTTCGTCGAAAATCGGCGGAGCTGCCGCCGGTCTTTACCGTCAAGAGAGTCTGACAAGATGTCGGCTAAGAATGCCATAATCGTGTCACTACCGGTGACTGAATTCCGGCAAGTGACGATATTTCGGCATACCAGTCCTGAAGAACCCTTCGTTACTCTGCTGAAAGTTAACTCAACCATAAGAAATAAAAGACATTAATTGATATCGCGGGATATTGGGGGTTTGGTCAGGACATTGCCTACTACTCGGCCTGATACTCGAGGAGATCGGCCATTATGCTTCGTATCACGACAAGCGATATCGGTGAAAAGGTTACGCTAAAACTGGAAGGCAAACTTTCCGGCCCCTGGGTGGAGGAGCTAGACCGGTGCTGGCGGATGTCGTCCCACATCTATAATAAGCAGGGGTTGGTGGTGGATCTTTCCGGCGTGACATTCGTTGACCCCGCGGGAAAGAAACTGCTCTGCTCGATCGCGGGAGGGGGGGCGCAACTGGTGGGTTCGGGTCTCATGCCGAAGTCTTTGATTGACGAAATCTGCGTGGAGAAGAATCCGGAGAAACCCAGCAAAGCGCCACACAAGCTCAAGCAAGAAGTCACTCACCTACTCTTGATCCTCCTGCTTCCGCTGCTTGCGGCCTCGCGAACGCGGGCAGAGGACGCCGCGCCATTGCGACTGACGTTGCGCGATGCGGTGGCCACGGCGCTCAAGGAAAATCCCCAGGTGCAGATTGCCACACTGAGCTTCGCCGAGAGCCAGGAGGACAAATCCATCGCACGCTCGGCGCTGTTGCCGCAAGCCGGCCTGGAGGTTCTTGACCGCGCGATTCGGGTCAATCTGTACGCGGAGTTTGGCAGCAAGTTTCCCGGGATTCCCGAGCACGCCGGTCCGTTTCAGTTCTTTCAGGCAGGCCCTGGGGTGACCATGCCTTTGCTTGACCTCACTTTGTGGCGGCGTTTGCAGGCAGCTCGTCAGGGAATGAGCGCCAGTCAGGCGCAGGAAACGACCGTGAGAGAGCAGCTTGTGTTGTTGGTGGTATCGCAATACCTGGCGGGGATGCGGGCCACTGCTGCGGTGCAAGCGGCCCAATCGCGAGTAGATTTGGCGCAAGCTCTCTATGACCAGGCCAATGACTTGCAACAACATGGCGTAGGCACGGGAATTGACACTTTGCGTGCCAATGTTGAGCTTCAAAACGAGAAGCAACGCCTTTTGGAAGCCCAGACGCAACAAAAGGTGGCGCTCTTTGGGTTGACCCGCCTGCTCAATTTGGAGCCGCAGCGGCAAATCGAACTGGCGGACACGCCGAATTTTTATGCAACACCGCAGATCGACGCCAACCAGAGTCTTGAGCAGGCTTACGAGACTCGACCGGAAATGAAGGCGCTGGCGGCGCAGGCACACATGGCGGAGCTTGCCAAGCGCGCCGCGAGTGAGTCGCGGCTCCCTACGATTAATTTCGCCGGCACGTGGGGCGAGCAAGGGTTGTCGGCCCCAAGCTCCATCCCGGCTTATATCTACCAAGTCACTGTGGATGTGCCGATCTTTACCGGCGGACGGATTCATGCCGAGATCGCCAAGGCCGATCTGGAAATCAAGAAGGTGGAGCAGGAGCGTGCCGATCTACGGAACCAAATTGCGCTTGAGGTGAAAACTTCGCAAGCGCAACTTGAGGCGGCGCAGCACGAAGTGGATGTGGCCAACCTGGGAGTGAAACTGGCGCAAGAGGAAGTGTCGCAGGCACGCGACCGTTTCCAGGCGGGCGTGGCCAACAATATTGAAGTTGTAAGCGCGCAGGACGCCCTGGCTCGCGCGAACGACAACCAAATTGCCGCGCTCTATGGTTACAACCAATCCAGGGCCGACTTATCGCACGCCATCGGTCAGATCGAAGGGCTTTATTCAAAGTAGGTTACAGGTGACAGGTTACAGATAAGGTGATAGGGAACAGGTTAGAGGCGACAGGTGACAAGATACGTTTTAACCCAAATGTTCAAGAATGCCCGGTCACACTTAATCCGTTCCCGGTTTCCTGTCCCCCGTAACCTGTTTTTCAAAGGTGTTTAACTATGCCGAGTACAGATCCCAACGTTGTTGAGCTGGAAAAAGAATTAGGCAGCGGCGAACCGCTAAGCCCGGAAGGTGCTGACAAGAACCCATCGCGCTGGGCTGACCCCGTGGTCCGCCTCGCAGCCATCGGGGCGGCGGCCGTCCTGGCCATTGCCGCGGTGGTATTGCTGGCTTACTACCACAACCGGGTCTCCACGGATGATGCGCAGGTGGATGGGCACGTCGTGCCGATTGCCGCCAAGGTATACGGAACGGTTGCCGACGTACTGATCAATGACAACCAATCGGTGAAGGAAGGCCAAGCGCTGATCCGCATTGACCCTCGCGATTACCAAGCGCGGGTGGACCAAGCCAAGGCGGCGTTGGCGCTTGCCGAGGCGCATGCGCGGGCGGCGGGGGTAGGCGTCCCGTTGACGCAGGAGACCACGGACAGTGCCACCGCCGGCGCCAATGCGCAACTGGCCACCGCCCAGGCGAATTACGACAAGGCCAAGTTCACCTATGAGCGGGATTCCACGGCGGAGTTGGCCTTTGCGCGCGACAACATGGCGACGCAGCAAGCCAACAACGATCGCGCCCAGGCGGATCTGGTCCGCATGAAACCCCTGATGGAAAAGGGTGAGATCTCCCAGCAGCAGTACGACGCCTATTTGGCCGCCGCGCGCATGGCCGACAGCCAACTGAAAGCCGCGAACGAAAAACTTAATTCTGCCGAGAAGGGAGCGGAGATCGCCCGCGAATCCATGTTGGCGGCCAAAGCGCAGGTGGACCAGGCGAGCGCCATGGTGGCGCAAGCATTGGCCAACCACAAGCAAGTTTCCATTCACGAGGCCGACAAGGCTTCCGCGGTAGCCGCGGTGGCAAACGCCCAGGCGGATTTGGAATCGGCAGAGTTGGAGTTAAGTTACGCCACCATCGTCGCTCCGAGCGACGGCGTGGTTACAAGGAAATCGGTCGAGGCCGGACAGATCATTCAGCCCGGCCAGGGGCTGTTCACCCTGATCCCCCTGAACGACGTTTGGGTCACGGCGAATTTCAAGGAGACCCAGCTTGCCAAGGTGCGTCCCGGCCAGAAGGCGGAGATCGACGTTGACATGTACGGCAGGACCGTTACGGGGCGGGTGGATTCCATCGCCGGGGCTACCGGCGCGCGCCTGAGCCTGCTCCCACCCGAAAACGCCACAGGCAATTACGTGAAGGTGGTGCAGCGGATTCCGGTCAAGATCCTGCTCGACCCAGACGCCGCGGACAAAGCAATATTGCGCCCCGGAATGAACGTTGAGGCCACCATCATCACGAAATAGGTGCTGGATGCTGGGGACTGGGGACTGTGAGAAAACCCCAGCACCCAGTCCCCAGTCCCCAGCACCTGGCCCCTAGAAAAGAGGAACCATGTTTCGCGTCGTGACCCTAGCACGGGAGTATGGAAGCGGGGGCGGACGGGTCGCCCAGTTGGTGGCGGCCCGCCTGGGATGGAAATTGCTCGATCGCTGCCTGGTGGAAAAAATCGCGGAAACCGCCAGGATTGATCCCCAGGTGGCGGAAAAATTCGACGAACGCCCCGACCCTTGGCTCGACCGGCTGGCGGAGGTTTTCTGGCAGTCTCCGGGCCTGCGGGGTTACATCGGGGGCCACGTGCCAGGGCGGTTTGATGGCGAAGTGGCGGCCCATTTGACCCGCCGGATCATCGAAGAGGCGGCGGAAATTGGCGACTGCGTGATTGTGGGGCGGGGAAGCCAGTGCATTCTCCAGCAGCGCGAAGATGTTTTCCATGTTTTCGTCTACGCGCCCCGGGGCCAGCGGCTGTCGCGTTTGCTCCGCCGCGACGCTCGATTGTCGAAAGGCGAGGCGGAAGAAAAACTGGATGCGGAAGATGAAATCCGCGCCGCTTACGTCCGCGATCATTACCGCGAAGACTGGCAGAATCGCCATCTGTATCAATTGATGATTTCCTCGTGCCTGGGGGAAAAAGAGGCGGCTTCGATTGTTCTTTCGGCCCTCCACAGTGCCAGGGCCAAAGCGGCTTAAGTGGTCCAGTAAGTTTCAAACATCCGCCCGGGATACTCTGCCAACGCAGCGAAACTCATCATGAAGAGTTTATTCGACCGAGCTCGACAGAACGGTGAGACTCACCCGTGGCTGATTGCCTTCACGGTGATGCTGGCGGTTTTCATGGAAGTGCTCGACACCAGCGTGGCCAATGTCGCGCTTCCGCACATCTCCGGCAACCTCTCCGCCGGCGTTGACGAAAGCACCTGGGTCCTGACCTCTTACCTGGTTTCGAACGCCATTGTGCTCCCGCTCACCGGTTGGTTCTCCTCACTGTTTGGCCGCAAGCGGTTCTACATGACCTGTGTGGCCATTTTTACGATCAGTTCCCTGCTTTGTGGGCTCGCCCCCAGTCTTGGCTGGCTGGTGTTTTTCCGCATCCTGCAAGGCGCCGGCGGCGGAGCGTTGCAGCCCATTTCGCAGGCCATTTTGCTCGAGAGTTTTCCCAAAGAAAAACAAGGCATGGCGATGGCCATGTTCGGCGTGGGCGTGGTCATGGCCCCCGTCATCGGCCCCACCCTGGGCGGCTGGCTCACCGACAGTTATAGCTGGCGATGGATTTTCCTCATCAACATTCCGGTGGGAGTGATCTCCCTGATTCTTACCTACTTCCTGATATCTGACCCGTCGTTCCTCAAACGTAAAGGGTTCAAGGGAGGAATCCATATCGATTTCATTGGGCTGGGCCTGTTGAGTGTGGGCCTGGGATTCCTGCAAGTGGTTCTGGATAAGGGACAGCGCGAGGACTGGTTTGAATCGCACTTCATCGTTGCCTGCGCCACTCTGGCGCTCGTCGGCGTGGTGGCAGCCGTGGTGTGGGAACTCAATCGCCAAGATCCCATCGTGGATTTCCGGCTGCTGAAAAACCGGAATTTCGCGCTTGCAACCTTGACCATGTTTATGCTCGGGTTCGTCATGTATGGGAGCACGGCCTTGCTTCCCATTTTCCTTCAGACCCTTTTGGGGTATACGGCGATGTTGAGCGGGCTGGTGCTTTCGCCGGGAGGACTCATGGTGATCATCATGCTGCCCTTCGTGGGTAAGCTGGTGACACATTTCGATGCGCGCTGGCTGGTGATTTGCGGTGTGGTGATCGTGGCCGCGTCGCTGTTTCATATGGCAACATTTAACCTGGACATCGATTTTCGCACCGCGATGATGGCGCGCATCTATCAATCGGCGGGGATGGCTTTTCTCTTTGTGCCGATCAATGTGATGGCGTTTTACTTTATCCCCAAAGAGAAGTTCAATAACGCCACCGGGATCATCAATCTGGCTCGGAACATCGGCGGCAGCTTCGGGATTGCCAACGTGGTGACCTTGCTGTCGCGCCGCACCCAGTTCCACCAGGGCATGCTTCTGAGCCACATGACGCCCCTCGATTCGGCGTACCGGGAGATGGTGAATGGATCGGCCAGGGTGCTGTTTGCGGCCGGATCCAATTTCACGGATGCCCAGGTCCAGGCGAATGGCTTGGCTTATGGGCTTTTGCAGCGGCATGCAGCCATGCTCGCATTTGTTGATGATTTCTGGATGATGGGGCTGATGTTTTTGATTCTCATCCCCATGATGTTTATGATGAAGAAGGCCCGGCCGCAGGGAACACCCATCAGCGCCCATTGAGCGCGCCGAAGATCCCCGCGCTCCGCGCGATCGGGAAGGCAAGAGTTCGAACGGTGTTTTGCAGCAATCTCAGGGCTCTAAGGAAAACATCGAATTGAATAAGTAGGGGCTGAGCTTGCCCTGCCCCAGGGCGCCCCAAGGGGCAAGGCTGTCCAGATCAGTGAACGATCAAGTTGTTTGAGGGGGCTTCGCCCCCTGCTCTGCGGAAAGGCTCTGCCTTTCCGGCCCATCGCACTCATTTTCTTCTCATCCGCGCCGCCTGGAAGACTAGCCCTTCCAGGCGGCGCAGATGAGGTTAGTTCGTGATCTCCGGGAACGGAAAGGCGCAGCCTTTCCGCAAAGCAAGCGGCGAAGCCGCAGGTCAATGGTCAGTGCCCGGACCCGTAATTTGGACAAGCTTGTCCCAAGGGGTGCCCCTAAAATGGGATCGTCCGAATCCGCGTCAGTGGCGAAATAATGTGACCGGCCGGGGGGGGCTTCCGGGCAAGGGATTGCTTGCACGCTTGAGTGGCCCGGCAATCATTATGAACGGCATCTTTAGCGGGACGCGAAAACACGGAGAGATCAATCCCTGGCTCATCGCCATGACGGTGATGCTTGCCACCTTTCTGGAGGTGCTTGACACCAGCGTCGCCAATGTGGCGCTGCCGCATATTGCCGGCGACCTTTCCGCCGGCGTCGACGAGAGCACCTGGGTTCTGACTTCCTACCTGGTCTCGAATGCCATCGTTCTACCACTCACCGGCTGGTTGTCATCGCTTTTCGGCCGCAAGCGCTTCTTTATGGTCTGCGTGGCCATCTTCACCATTTGTTCTTTCCTTTGTGGCATTGCTCCCAGCCTCGGCCTGCTGGTCATTTTCCGTATCTTGCAGGGAGCTGGGGGCGGCGCGCTTCAGCCGATTTCGCAGGCGATCCTGGTGGAGAGCTTTCCCAAAGAAAAACAGGGGATAGCGATGGCGGTCTATGGGATGGGCGTGGTCGTGGCGCCGGTCGTCGGTCCTACGCTGGGGGGCTGGATCACGGACAATTACACCTGGCGATGGATTTTCTTCATCAACATTCCCGTCGGCGTGCTTTCCCTCATCTTGACGACTTTTCTGATCTTTGACCCGCCCTACCTGGTGCGCCGGAGCTTGCGCGGCCTGCGGATTGATTACATGGGGCTGGGGTTGCTGAGTGTGGGGTTGGGTTTTCTCCAGGTCGTCCTGGATAAGGGCGAGCGGGAAGATTGGTTCGGTTCAAACTTCATCATCGGCTGCACCCTGATTGCCGCTGTGGGGTTGATCGGCGCGTTCATCTGGGAACTCACGCGCGAGGACCCTATCGTGGATTTCCGTATGTTGAAGGACCGGAATTTCTTCCTGGCTACCTTCACCATGTTCATGCTCGGGTTCGTGCTTTACGGCACCACCGTGCTGCTGCCCCTCATGCTGCAAACCCTGATGGGTTACACGGCCTTGCTCAGCGGACTGGTGCTCTCTCCAGGGAGCATCTTCACCATTCTGGCGTTGCCGATTGTGGGCCGCCTGACCCAGAAGGTGGAGGCGCGATGGCTGGTGGCGTTTGGACTGGGGATGACGGGCCTTGCCCTCTTGCACATGTCGACCTTCAACTTGCAACTTGATATCTGGACGGCGGTTCGCGCTTGGACCTTTTCCCGCATCGGCATGGCCTTCCTGTTTATTCCCATCAACGTCACCGCCTTCTATTTTATTCCCAAGGAGAAGATGAACAACGCCACCGGCATCATCAATCTGGCGCGCAACATCGGCGGTAGCGTGGGCATCGCCAACGTGGCCACTCTCCTCTCTCGCCGCGCACAAGTCCATCAGGCCATGCTGGTGGCCCACCTCACTCCCTACGACGCTCCTTACCGCAATGCCGTCCAGGGCGCGCAGCAAATGCTGATGAACCAAGGTGCAAATCCCACGCTCGCCCACCTCCAGTCGCAGGGGCTGATTTATGGCAATCTGGTTCGCCAGGCCAACATGCTCGCTTATGTCGATGCTTATTGGCTGCTGGGTTGGACGTTCATCGCCATGATCCCATTTATGTTTTTTATGAAGAGCGCCAAGCCCCGCACCGGTCCTTCCGTTGCCGCACATTAGAGCAATACGTAGCGCGGACCTGTTCTGTAGGTCCGCGGCTCGTCACCTATGGGCAAGGAAAAGCCGCGGACCTACAGAACAGGTCCGCGCTACCCTTCTAGAGTGTGATATTGTCAAGACGTATGGCAACACAGTTTTCAGACACTTCGCCGGACGCAGAGCGCGTGCAGATCGAAATCCTGCGCTCGATGCCTTCGTGGCGAAAATTCCAGTTGTGGAATGATCTGAATATGGCGATGCGCAAGGTCGCGCTCGCGGGCCTCAGCCAACGATTTCCCTTGGCCACGCCACAAGAACTTCACCGGCGGATGGCAACAATCCTGCTGGGCCCGGAATTAGCCACCCAAGTATACGGGCCTGAACCCGATCCTCCCACCATCAGGTAATCGAATGGAGATTCTTGGTGTCCTCCAACGCGTGATTTCCAAGCTGGAGGAGTTGAGAATTCCCTACATGGTCAGCGGATCAGCAGCCAGCTCCTTTCATGCCTTCGTCCGAACTACTCAGGATGGGGATCTGGTTGTGGACCTGGGCCTGGATCAAGTTGAGAGGTTCGCCGCCGCATTCGCGCCTGAATTCTATCTCGATCGAGCATCAATCCATCGTTCTGTCCAAATGGGCGGATCGTTCAACCTCATTCATTTTGAATCTTCCCTTAAGATAGATTTCTTTCCGCTGCAGAAGAGAAGGTTCAGCCTACAGGAGTTTTCCCGCCGCCAACCTCGACTCCTTTTGAACGAATCGATTGCGCCTGCGTACGTTGCTACAGCCGAAGACACCATCCTCTCAAAGCTTGAGTGGTTTCGCGCCGGAGGGGAAGTTTCTGAGAATCAATGGAAAGATGTTGTGGGCATCCTCAAAGTACAGGCTGACAGTTTGGACTTGAACTATTTGAAGCAATGGGCCAGAGAGTTGCGCGTCGAAGACTTGCTTGAGAAAGCATTGAAGTCTTCGACCCCGCGCGTCTCGGAATAATATAGGTTCCCGCGAAAGAATCGATCGTAGCGCGGACCTGTTCGGTAGGTCCGCGGCTCTTCACCTCCGGGCAAGTCAGCAGCGATCGGCACGGAAAAGCCGCGGACCTACCGAACAGGTCCGCGCTATGTAATCCAAAATCTAAAATCCAAGAATTAAAGTCCTAGCACCAGCTTATCGACGCGTTTTGCCACGTCGCGGAGGTAGGCTTCGTCGCCACCTTCAAGCTCCGTCGTGGTCCATCCGGTGTAACCTACGTCGGCAAACGCCTTGCGCACGGCTGCCCAGTCAATGTCGCCGTCGCCGAGGTTGACGAACCGAGCGGTGATCGGGTCCCAGCCCTTACCCATCTTGAAGTCCTTCAAGTGCACCTTGGCGAATCGCTTGCCAAGCGTACGAATCCAGTCCTGCGGATAGCCGTAAAGGACCACGTTGCCCACATCGAAGTATTGCCTGATCCACGGAGTTTTGAATTCGTCCACGTACGTTACCATCTCCAGTGGACTGAGCAGGAACTTGTTCCAAACTTCCTCGATGCAGATGATGATCTTCAGTTCTTCCGCCAGAGGGATCAGGGTGCGAATGTTCTTTTGCGAGCGTGTCCAGGCATCCCGATAACTCGTGTCGGCATTGACGACACCGGGAACCAGCAGCACGGTCTCCGCTCCCCAGAGCTTGGCGTTGTGGAGCGAGGTCCTCATGCCATCCAGCGATTTCTTCACCACGGGGGGGTCGCTGGAGGAGAGCGGGTTGTCCCAGTGGGCCATGTTCATCACGGAATGGATGGGAACCTTGGCGTCTTCCGAGGCCTTCTTGATTTCCTCGGCCACCTTGGGGTCTTCCACGGTCTGGCCTTCCACGCCTTCGAATCCAACGGCGCCGGCAAGCTTGAAGCGGTCGGCGTAACTCATTTCCTTCGGCAGCATTTCGATTTGCACGGCCTTCTTGATGCGTCCACTGGCGGGAGCCGGAGCGGGGGCAGCAGCCATGCCGGTTGCCGCCGGAACCATCGAAGCCAGCGGCGCCGCGCAGGCGGCGCCCACAGAAACCTTCAGAAAATCACGGCGGGAAGAATTTTGCTTCATGATGACCTCCTGTTTTGACTGCCGGCGAGACTCATCTCCCGGCGCAGAATAAATAGTAGTGAATCAACTGTTGCGACGGCTTTGCGCCGCCACGGTGTGGAGAACAATGGCGGGGTAAACCCGCCGCTATGCCGGGAGATCCTGGCGATCTCCCGGCCGGGTCAGGGTCATGCAAACTTCGTGATATCGATCTTAGGTTCGAACACTTCCTTCGACTTTTGCAGTTCTTCCCAAGTGACCGGTTTACCGGTATAAGCTGCGGTCCGGCCCAGCATGGCGCTCATCGCTGATTCCGCGCCCAGCGCGGCCTGGTTCAGGAATTGGCCACTGGTAATGCTGGCCACAAACGCCTTTTCCTTTTCGGAGTCGGCTTCGTCGAGCGCGCCCTTGAATTTTCCCGCCGCGGAGAATTCTGTTGCTCCGCTGGGCTTCATTCCCGCATCCCAGGGGTTCTTGCCGACAATGCCGACGCGCCAATCATAATGCGCCTCGGAGCTTCCGTCCGACCCGAAGAACTGTACGGCGGCGTCAAAATTGGGGCTGTCAAATTGCGTGGACCCGAAGCTGAGCTGCACGTTGTCGGGATAGGTAAAGAGCACGTTGAAGTTGTCCTTGCAATTTCCGGCATCGGTGCGGATCTTGCGGTCGCAGATGCCCACGGCCTTTATGGGATGGCCCTTCAGCATCCAGTTGCACATGTCGATAACGTGGATGTTTTGCTCCACAATGATGTCGCCGGAAAGCTCGCGATCCCACACCCAATTGCGCAGCCGCTTTTCCTCGGGCGAGGCATTGGGCCATTCGGGACGGTCGATGTGGCCGCAATAGTAGTAAGCGAGGCCGCAGGCGATCTTCCCGATCGCGCCTTCCTGGAGGCGCCGCGTCATCTCCACCATGGGCGGAGCGTTGCGAATCTGGAATCCTACCGCAAGGCTTAGTTTGCCCTGCGCCTTCTCTCCGATTTTGATGACGTGATGTGCGTTCGGCACGTCCACCGCCACCGGCTTTTCGCAATACACGTGCTTGCCCGCGTCGACAACGGTTTCAAGATGATGCGGATGGAAGTATGGCGGGGTGGTAATAAGAATGAAGTCCACTTCCTTTGAGGCGGCGATTTCCTGATAGGCATTGGGGCCCTTGAAGAGTTGTGCAGAATCGATGGGTGCGTATCCCTTCGCTTGCTGCAAGGCGTCGAAGTGCTTGCGCCCCTTTTCCAGTTGGTCGGCAAAAAGATCGGCGATGGCGGTCACCCGCGCGCCGGCATTCTCTACGAAACTTGTTCCCTCTTCGGTGGCGCGGCCACCGCAACCAAGAATTCCGAAGCGAACCTGGGAGTTCGCGTCCGTCCCTCGCACTTGCTGCGGCTTGAGGATCATAAAGCTCGCTGCCGCAGCGGCTGCCCCCAGAAATTCCCTTCGGCCCAACTTGCTCGTATTTTGTTCGGTCATTTCCACTCCTCCTTTGAACCCATTAAAAACTAAGAATCGCAAATCTTCCTTGCCCCCGGGTGTGACCCCGAATGCCTTTCTTATGCAACACGCATCCATCCGTCGTAGCGCCGGGCTTTAGCCCGGCATGTGCCGACCCTTCTTCACTCAGGGCAGACTCGAAAGGTCGGCGCTACAGGTAGACGGATTTTCCAAACGCACGGCACTAATTCGCCGGGAGAGGTTGAAGGTAAATATCCTTGAACCGGATTTTTACTCCGCCGCCCGTGTGGAGCTGTAATCCGATGACGCCCTCAGTGAAATTCGGTTGGGGATCGGTAAAGTCCACGCAAGGCACGCCGTTCAGGGTGGTGACGTAGTGGACTCCCTTTTCTGTAATTACCAGTTCGTTCCATTCGCCGGGTTTGATCGCGTGCTCGCACTCGGGCGTGCCCATCGCCACCCAGCCGCGATGACCGCTCTCATAAATCGAGCCCGTATTGCGGGTCGGGTCGACTTCCACTTGCATGCCTTCGATATCCGGACCGGTCGCGGGCGTGTTGCCGGTAATGCGCGAGCGGGTGAAAACCCCGCTATTTCCCTTCACAGGATTGAACTTCACTTTTAGCACAAAATTGCTGTAGGTCTTCTCCGTGGTGAGATAACTGTAATGCCCCACGGTACTCTCACCCAGGATCGTGCCACCCTCGGCAACCCACTTTTCTTGTCCGTTATTCACCCAACCGGTGAGATCCTTTCCGTTAAAAAGAGCAATCCATCCTTTTCCCTCGGGCGCCTGAGCCCCCGCTTGCGAAGCCAGCAACAAGCCAAACACTGCCACGAGCATGCGTTTCATGTCGGAACTCCTTGAGCCTTTTTCTTTTGGGGGCGGCCGGAAGGGCGCGACCCTTTCCAGTCCCGAGCGAACCGGAAAAGGACGATGATATTCGCAATGACAAACGAAATCTATAGGAAAGCGGTGTGGACCTCTGGGACCCTTCCCGGCGCAGTGGGCACGGGCGTGTTTGGGGCCGGGGAGGGGGTCGGGAAAAACGGCACCCAATTGGTATCTGAAACCCTTTCACTATCGGATTTAGGGCAGTCACAATGCTCTGTGGCCTCGCAGAAGCTCTCGGCTTTTTAGAAATCTGAAGCTAAGATGGGAAACTGTCCGCGAGAACCCGGATCGGGTGGCTAGGGGTAATGATTCGTTTACGCCAAACTTGCGCGGTGGATTTCAGGTTATCATGGCGTTCTTCTTGGAACTTGCGGACTCGATAGAGCAAAGTCGAAGGAGGATGCGTATGCGCGTGCGACATCATACCGGCACCCGGAAAAGTGGGGTTGACCGGTCGAGGCGAAATCAATCGAGCTGGCGGGCTCGATGCCGGGAACGATTATCGACGCTTGCAGTCCTGGGGGCCTTGCTGTGTGCGTTAACGTCACTTACGCCAGTGGCAGCACAAAATGCCGATTCCCCCGGCGCCGATGAAAGCGGTTTGCAACTCGCGCAGCCCATCGAGCCGGGCCAAGCCTCCCCGCACCTCACCATCACGCTGGAAGATGCTCTCGCCCGTGCGGAGAAGAATGACGCGCAATTCTCCGCCGCAGTCACCGACGCCAAGATCGCCAGGGAAGACCACGCGCAGATGCGCGCGGCGGGGCTTCCTTCGCTGGGTCTGCAAACTTCCGCTCTTCTCACCCAAGGCAACGGCGCGATTTCCTCGGGGAGATACGTCACCCAAGACGGCGTTCACGTTTACCGCCAGTGGGGCGTGGTGCACCAGGATTTTTCTTTGAGCACACTGACCATGCTGGGAGACCGAAGGGGCGCTGCCATGGAGGCGCTGGCCCGAGCTAAAGCCGAAATCGCGCGCCGCGGGTTGAAAGTCACCGTCACTAAGGACTATTACGCTCTCGTTGTATCACAGAGAAAATACGCGACCGCGGAGGAGGGCCGGAAACAGTCAGAGCGCTTCCTGGCGATGACGAAAGACCAGGAGCGCCAGGGCGAGGCCGCGCACAGTGACGTCATCAAGGCTCAGATCCAGTCCAACCAGCAGCAGACGGTGTTGCAGGATGCGCAGTTGCAGATGGAAAATGACCGCTTGACGCTTGCCGTTCTGCTCTTTCCGACTCTCACCGAAAACTTTTCCGTGGTTGACGACCTGGACCAAGGGCAGAGCCTGCCGCCCTTCTCTGACGCCCGAGCCATGGCCGCACGCGAGAACCCGGACCTGCGCGTGGCCATGGAAACGGTGCGAGAATCGAACCTCGGCGTTTCCGCCGCTCGCATTGCGATGCTTCCTTCCATCACTGCGGATCTTGATTACGGCATCGAGGCCAACCGTTTCGCTTTCCGCAGCGTGGTGAGCGCATTTCCTGAAAAGGGCCCACTTCCCAACCTTGGATATTTTGCTACTATAACCCTGAATCTGCCCGTATGGGATTGGGGCACGCTGCGCAGCAAGCTCCGCCAGGCGGAGTATCAGCGCCAGCAGGCCCGCGTGGAGCTGACCTTGGCCCAGCGGCAGATGATTAGCGAGTTGTATTCTTCTTACAATGAGGCCCGGACTGCCAAGGCGTCGGTGGACACCTTGCGCGAAACCGCCGACCTGGCAGGTGAGGAGTTGCGATTGACGACCTTGAGGTATCAGGCGGGGCAGGCCTCGGCACTGGAAGTTGTCGACGCACAGAACACACTTTCGCAGGCCCGGAACGCTTATGATGATGGTCAGGCGCGCTTCCGGCTGGCCTTAGCGCAACTGCAAACGCTGACGGGATCCTTCTAACCGAGATTGGGGACATGCGCATGGCAGACCACTCGATAACCCGGCTGAGAGGCTCGTGGGGCCCGCAGAGAAGTCTCGCGCGCAGGATCTTGCGTCCGCGCGCCTCTGGCGTCATTCCCGGCCTCCTGCTACTGGCCCTTGCCATGTGGCCGGGATGTTCACAAAAGGAAGGCGGTGAGGTTGCCCCCACAGTCACCGTCCAGGTGGCGACGGCGCAAACCGAAAAGATCGAGCGCAAGATCTCGGCCGATGCGGTGATTTTTCCTCTGCGCCAGGCTGCTTTGGTGCCGAAGATCAGCGCGCCGGTTCACAAGTTCTTTGTGGAACGCGGAAGCCATGTTCACGCCGATGAACTGCTCGCCCAGCTTGAAAATCAGGACCTTGTTGCCGCCGTGACCGATAACAAGGGGGCCTACGAGCAGGCCCAGGCGGTGTATGAAACCGCCACCAAGCAATCATTGCCGGAGGAGATTCAAAAGGCCGAGCTCGACACTAAGGCTGCCCAGGAGGCGATGCAGGCGACACAGAAGGTTTATGAGGGCCAGCAGAATCTCTTCCAGCAAGGTGCAACGGCACGGAGGAACGTGGAAGATGCTAACCTCGCCTTTATCCAGGCTCGCAATCAATACGACCTTGCACGCCGGCACCTGGAATCTTTGCAGAAGTTCGGTAAAGAGCAGGAATTGAAAGGCGCAGAAGGCCAATTGACCTCCGCACGCGGAAAGTACCTGGGCGCGCAGGCGCAACTGAGCTTTGCCGAGGTTCGTAGCCCCATCGACGGTGTGGTGACCGACCGGCCGCTTTATCCGGGAGAGATGCCCGCGGCGGGTTCCCCCGTGATTACCGTGATGGATCTCTCACAGGTGGTGGCCCGAGCTCACATCGACCAGCAGCAGGCTGCGGCGCTCAGGGTGGGCAATCCTGCCACCATTTCGGCGCCGGGAATTGCCGACGATGTTTCCGGCAGGGTGACGATGGTCAGCCCCGCTCTGGATCCGGGTAGCACCACGGTGGAGGTTTGGGTGCAGGCTGCCAATCCTCACGAACGCATCCGGCCGGGCGTCAGCGCGCGCGTTACCGTCATTGCGGATACCGTGCCCAAAGCCGTGGTGATTCCCGCCGTCGCGGTGTTGACCGCCCCGGACGGCGGCACTTCCGTGATGGTGGTTGACGCGCAGAACAAGCCGCACCAAGAAAGCGTGAAAATCGGCATACGCGACGGCGATGATGCCCAGGTGACGGAAGGGCTCCAGGCGGGGGAACGCGTAGTGACCGTGGGAGCATACGATCTCTCCAAGGAAGACCCCGACGTTCTGAAGAGGACCAAAGTGCAGATCGAAGCGCCCCCGGCGGTCGAGCAGGAGAAGGCTGGAGATGATAGCAAGGGCGGCGCGCAGGGTGACGCGGGTGGTGGGGATAAGCAGTAACTCAAGAAAAGCCGGAGCTGGCTCGTGAAATCGGAATCGCCATACTGGTTTGTACGCCACTCGAAATCGATCATATTTCTCATTCTTGCGCTGGCGTTCGTCGGCGGCTACCTGGCGCTCACCATCCCCGTGGCGGTGTTTCCTTCCACAAATTTTCCGCGGGTGATCATCGGCGTTGACAACGGCGTCATGCCCATCGACCAGATGATGGTGACCATCACGCGCCCGCTGGAAGACGCCATCAACAGCGTGCAAGGATTGAAGACGGTTCAATCAATCACCAGCCGCGGTTCCGCCGAAATCGATCTGTACTTCAGTTGGAACGTGGACATGTTCGAGACCCTCCAGCGGGTCAACTCCGCCGTGGCCACTGTCCAGGCCTCGCTGCCCCCCACTGTGCAAATCGAAACACATCGCCTGACGTTTGCGAGCTTTCCCATTATTGGCTACAGCCTCACATCGGAAACGGCCCCGCAGACTGATCTCTGGGAGATGGCAACTTATGAGATCAAGCCGCGCCTGAACCGGTTGGATGGCGTCTCCACGGTTCTCGTGCAGGGAGGGGAAGAGCCGGAATTCCAGATCAGCCCGAACCCCGCGAAGCTGCTCGAGACTCACGTCACCATAACCGATATTCTCGACGCCGTACGCCATACGAACCTGATCGATTCTCCCGGCCTCCTCGAACGCAATCACCAGCTTTATTTGGGATTGGTGAGCGCGCAGGTCCACACGCCGGAAGAGATTGCGAATATCGTCGTCAAGTCGACAAAAGACGGCGTACCCGTCCGCATTGAGGAAGTGGCGACGGTCAGCCCGTCGGTGAAGCCCGTTTACACCATCGTAACTGCGGATACCAAGCCTGCTGTGCTGCTCAACATCAACCGTCAACCGGAGAGCAATACGGTGGAGGTGGCGGAGGAGGTGCGTGACGAAGTCGCCCGGATTCAAAAAACCCTGCCCGGCGGCGTTCATCTCCGGCCCTACTATGATCAATCCACCATCGTCACCCAGTCCATCAAAAGCGTGCGCGACGCCATCCTGATTGGCCTGGTGCTGGCTTCCATTATTATGGTTCTTTTCCTGCGGGACTGGGGCACCTCGCTGGTGGCGGGTATGGTGATTCCCATCACCCTGCTTGTGACCTTCATCGCCCTCAAGGCGCTCGGCGAAAGTTTCAATCTGATGACACTGGGGGGATTGGCAGCGGCCGTGGGTCTGGTCATCGACGATGCGATCGTGGTGGTGGAAAACATCGTCCTGCATCGCGACGCTGGCGAAGGTCGCATGGAAGCTATTCATACCGCTCTCAACGAACTCATCGTCCCCCTGCTGGGCTCCACCATTACGCCAGTCGTGGTGTTTCTGCCCCTCATTTCGATCACGGGCGTCACCGGCACATTTTTTCGCGCCCTGGCCGTCACGATGTCCGTCTCACTTTTCACCTCTCTCGGACTGGCGCTCGTCTGGACGCCCAACCTGGCGCTGTACTTTGTGCGCAGAAAGCACCCTGTCGTACCCACGCCGCCAGCGAATGGGGCACCGATGGATCGTGGAGCCCCCGAGACGGGCAATGCGGAGGAAATTCGCCGCTTGATGGCCGCCGAAGAGGCTTCCATGACGGGATTCTTCGGCAAGGTTATCCGCTTCTATGAGCGCTGGCTGCGACGTGCGCTGGCGCGCCCACGATGGCTGGCGGCTCTCTCCGTGGCGCTCATCATTGGTTCCTACATTTGTTACCGCAACCTGGGAACGGACCTTCTGCCGGCCATGGATGAAGGCGGATTTATCCTCGATTACGTGATGCCTCCGGGCACTTCCCTCCAGGAAACCGACCGCGTCGTTGCCCATCTGGAGCGGATCTGCCGCGGGGTCCAGGAAGTGGAAAGCACCTCGCGGCGCACCGGGCTACAGCTCGGGCTGGCGGCCGTGACGGAAGCGAACACCGGCGATATTTCAGTCAAGCTCAAGGAGGACCGCCACCGTGATATCGACGAAATCATCAACGAAGTCCGCGCCCAGGTCACGAAGGAAGAGCCGGAAGTCGATGTCGAGTTTACCCAGGTTTTACAGGACATGATCAGCGATCTGACCGGCGCCCCTCAGCCGATTCAGATCAAGATGTTCAACCCGGATGGGAACTTGCTGAACCAGTGGGCGCCGCGGGTGGCCGACGCCATCAGCAAAGTCGAGGTGCGAGGAAAGAAACCCGTGGTGGACATTCTAAACGGTGTCGATGACGTTACCAGTGGGCCGGCATTGGTTTTCCAAGTGAACCCCCAAACCGCGGCACGGTCAGGATTCACCACGGAGGAAGTGGAACTTGACGCCTCCGCCATCATGGAGGGCGAACCCGCTGCCACGCCCGTGGTGGTCAACGGCCAGGCGCGGACGTTGCGCGTGCGCTTTCCCGCCGCCAACCGGGCTTCTCTCGACGCTATGAACAATACGTTGCTGGTCAGCTCCGCCGGGCAGACCGCCACACTCGGCTCACTGGCGGCAGTCACGGAGTTGCCGGGACAAACGGAAATTCTCCGAGAGAACCTGCAGCGAGACGTGGCAGTGACGGCGCGCCTGCAAGGTGTTGACTTGGGCACGGGCGTCGCGGCGGTGATGCGGACTGTGGACGGCTTGAATCTGCCCGCTTCCATTCGCGTCGTGTACGGGGGAACTTACCGCGAACAGCAGGAATCGTTTCATGATCTGCTGATGGTTCTTCTCCTGGCTCTGGTGCTGGTTTTTCTGGTGCTTCTCTTCGAATTTGGCACTTTCAGCGCTCCCGTGGCAATTCTCTCTTCCGCGATTCTTTCCACCTCGGGCGTTTTCGTGGCGCTCCTCCTCACGGGAACCACTTTTAACATTTCATCCTTCATGGGCCTCATCATGGTGGTCGGCATTGTGGCCAAGAATGGCATTCTTCTTCTCGACGCGGATCAGAAGTTTCGTTCCGTGGGATTCTCAGCCGAAGAAGCCATGGTGCAGGCCGGCCGCCGCCGGTTGCGGCCCATCACCATGACCGCGCTCGCTGCCGTCGCCGGCATGCTACCCCTGGCGCTGGCCTTTGGAGCAGGCTCGCAGATGCTGCAGCCGCTCGCCATCGCAGTGGTCGGAGGCATTTTGATTTCCATGGTTTTGTCACTGGTTATCACACCTGCCGTGCATTTTTACATGACACGCATGCGGGCGTAAAAGTGCGACGGCAAATTCTGCTGATCCAGGAGGGAAAAATGAAGGAATTGGCTGTGGGCATTATCGGAACGGGTTGGGTTTCCGGCGAGTACATCCGGGCGTTTGAGGCGAACCCGCACACCGAGGTTTTGGGACTGGTCAGCCGCAACCGGGACCGTGCCAAGGCCAAGGCGGAAGCGTTCCATGCGCCGCGCTGCCGTGCTTATGACCAGTTGGATGAAATGCTCGCGGATCCTTCCATTCACATCGTGGTCATTTGCACTCCTCACCATCTGCACGTCGCCCAGGGTGTCGCCGCAGCGCAGGCCGGGAAGCACTTGGTCCTCGAAAAGCCGGTGGCCCTGGATCTCGGGGGGCTGCGCGAACTCCAAGCCGCCGTTCATGCCGCAAAGGTCAAGACGGTGGTCAGCTTTGTGCTGCGCTGGAATCCCCTCTTCAAAATGATCAAGGTCTTTCTGGCAGACGGCCTGCTGGGGAATCTGTTTCTCGCCGAGGTCGATTATTTCCATGGACTCGGCCCATGGTATGCGCAGTACGAATGGAATATCAGGAAGGATATGGGCGGCAGCAGCCTCCTGACTGCCGGATGCCACGCCGTGGATGGCCTGCGTTGGTTCGTCGGCGCCCGGCCGGTGGAAGTAGTTGCCTACGGAAATGTGAGCCGGAAAAATCCGCTGCATTATGAATATGAACCGAACAGTTTGACATTGGTGAAATTTGAGGACGGGGCCATGGGAAAGGTGGCGTCGTCAATCGAATGCGTTCAGCCATACATTTTCAACGTCGCCCTCTTCGGAGATGAGGGGACAATACGCAACAACCAGATTTTCTCAAAACACTGGGCGGGCCAAAAGGGGTGGGCCACGTTTCCCACCATCATGCCGGACAGCGGCGACGTTTCCCACCATCCGTTCAACGAGGAAGTGGAGCACTTCGTCGATTGCATCCTGAACAACCATGAGTCGCACACCAACCTGGATGATGCCGCGGTGACTCACGAAATTTGCTTTGCTTCGCAGATTTCCGCGCGCGAGAAGCGGCCCGTGGGGCTGCCGCTGTAAGCATGATAGGGGTTCGGAACCAGAATCCGGTATCGAGGGGTTGGGTGGGGGCCAGTTTTATTCCAACTTCTGACTCCTGACTCCTTACTTTTGAATCCTAGCTTCGACGGCTGAGCGCGTCGCGCCCAACGTCATGACCAGCGATTCTCGAGGGATGCTGGTCACAAACGGTTTGATCAGCCAGCCCAAGCCCATCGGGATGTCGCGCGTCAGCGAAATGGACTCCACCTCAACATAAACTCCCTGATCCTTTTCCTCAAATCGCCAGGAGGAGTCCATCCGCCACAGGAATCCGCCATCGTGTCCTAGGGGCTTTTCGTGCTCATTGGGCTGATCGGCGTCAGCGACTTCGGCAATGCGCGTTGCGGTTGAACGGCTACGACAATGGGTTGCGTCGATGGGGTAGTACTGCACGTCATGATTGGTGTTGAGGGTAATGGTGATGACTTTTCTTTCCCGCAGCCGGTAATAGATTTGATAATCGTTTCCTTCATGGTGGATTAACCGCGAGCGAACAACCTCAGGTTTGTAAACGTCCTGGTGGTGATCATAATCTTGTACCAATTCCAGGACTTGCGACAAGGTCGCGCGGGGGATGAAGACCGCGCCGATCCAGTGGTGGATTAACCCGCCGGGAACTTCGAAGTCCGAGCCCGAAGCGTCCTGAGTTTGGAGGGGCTCAATATACATGTTGCCTTGACGGAGGCTGGCCTGGGTTTCGGACCGTTTGGGTTCCGGCAGGCCTTCAAGGTATAGAAAGGCGCCAGGACGGGTCACTTCCTTGGCGATGCGCGCCTCCGTCGCCTGGACGTAGCGATTAAAGGCATCCAGCGTCTTCGGCTCCAGATCTACGGTCATGACATCAGGAGGTCGGGGCGAAGGCATCCCCAGGAGGAGAACGAAGGCCAGCGTTGTGGCGGAACGGAGTGTGGGCATAAAGTGCTGTTGGGTACCGCCTGACACCCATAACATCATACTCCCGGGCGCTCGGAAGGGGGAAGGTTGTTGCGTACGGGAAAATGATAAAGTGTAAAGGGTAAGATTTGAAGTAACGCCGACCTTTAGTGTCGGGTTTTGTTTTACTTTTTACACTTTACAATTTACCCTTTACCCCGTGTCCCGAATCCCGAGGCCCGTGTCCCGAAATAAGCAAGAATCGGGTTGCTCAACTTTTGCTTTCCCTTCAAGATGAAGCAGAGTCAAATGAAGGAGACGATAGCTATGCAACCGAAGATTGAAGATTATTCGCGAATTGAGAAAGCCATTCTCTTCCTGGAAGAAAACTACCATCGCCAGCCGGAATTGCACGAGGTGGCCCAAAGCGTGCACCTGAGTGAATTCCACTTTCAGCGCTTGTTCCGGCGCTGGGCGGGGATCAGTCCCAAACGCTTCGTTCAGTTCCTGACGTTGGAACACGCCAAGAAGCTGCTCGATGGGTCGCACAGCGTGCTCGACGCCACTTACGACGCTGGCCTTTCCAGTCCCGGGCGGCTGCACGATCTGTTTGTCAACATTGAGGCCATGACGCCGGGCGAGTTCAAAGCCCGCGGAGCGGGGCTCCGCATCAGCTATGGTTTTCATTCAAGTCCCTTCGGTGAATGCCTGCTAGCGATGACCGAGAGAGGCATCTGCGGTCTGGGATTCCTTGGCGAGGGTGGGCGGACGCAGATACTCCGCGATTTCCGGGGGCGCTGGCCGGAGGCTCACTGGGGAGAGAACGTAAGCCTTACCCAGCCCTACATCAACCGCATTTTTGGCGGCGAAAAGGCCAATGGAAACCGACCGATCACTTTGGTGCTGCAAGGAACCAACTTCCAGATCAAGGTGTGGGAAGCGTTGCTCAAGATCCCCATGGGTTCCGTTGTCCCCTATGAGGATCTTGCCATCAGAGTGTGCAGTGCGCGAGCCGCACGCGCGGTGGGGGGAGCCGTGGGAAAGAATCCCATCGCCTTTCTGATTCCCTGCCATCGCGTCATCCGCAAGGCGGGGGGAATTGGGGGTTACCACTGGGGCCCCGCCCGGAAAAGGGCCATGCTGGCTTGGGAAGCGGCACAAACACAGGCAGGCCCATCCTGACGCTCCTTTCGCGTGCGTCAAATCGGAAGCGTAACGGAGTACTGAGTGGGCCGGAACTTGCCTCTAGTCAAAAGCTTACTGCAGTCCAAGCATTTGACCTCCCCCCCGGACACTGTGGGCTTTTGCCCTTTTCCAAGTTTTATGTCTCGCACGATCAGAAGAAACGAGTCCTTCACGTGATCCCTCATGTGCTCTTTCTCTCCGGAAGTAAGGATGATGTTGCGGGCTGACCCTGTTGTTCCCTTTACCTCCACGTAGGTGACCCTCTTTCTGTTGAGGCACTCGTAATCGTACGGATGGCGAGCCGAAGTGTCTTGGATTTCGCTGAAATCTTTCGTCATCAAATACTCGTATGCGCGCTTCATTGCGTATTCCTCGATCTTCTTTCTTTGCGCTGGGCTCGGCTGAATGCCCGCGCCTGAATGCGACTCTTGGACGGCCAATGCCGCATCTCTTCCTGCTTCCCAGACTTCCTCATCTGACTTGAGCAGTCCTAAAACCCATTTCCTGACGCCGCGCTCGTCGGTGATATCCCTGCATGTGTAATTCTTGCCAAACCTCTCTCGGATGCTTTGGGGAGCTGTGCTTATAGGCCTTGGGTTTTTGGCGAGAAGCCAATTCACGGGACGGGCGAACACCTTTCCTTTGTATCCTCGCCACTTCACCATTTCAATCTCCACCATCCTTGTGCGCTCCTCCGCGACCTCCGCAACGTAGTAGGCGCCCTTTATTTGTCGGGGAACTACAAGGATGTCCCCAGGACTCATTTCGTCACTTATAAACAATGCGATCGACTCTGCCGGATTGCTGTAATAACCAAGCCCTTTGATTTCTGGCAACAAGACATCAAATGGGAGTTGTCTTCTCATAAGCTTTTGAAGTTGTTTATCTTGTTTATCGTCACACCATCCGATCCACACCCTGTTTTGATCCAGCGCTTCTGGGACCTTGTCGTAATGCGGCTTGCACCTGAAGTCAAATACCCTCATGTTTATACCTCCTTTGCGGTTAATCGAGGCAAAGGGAGACTGGATTGAATCTCCAGCGTCATGGCCTCTGACGAATTATTTCCTCGACTGCGGATCCCATTGAATTAAGACCATTCCCATTTACAAGTTACCACTGTCTCAGCCGCCGCCCCATGCGAGTTCCGCTTTCGCGAAGGCGGCACTCCCCCCTGAGGCTTCCTGCCTGTTGCATCAGATTCATACTTGCTGGTATCCTGCCGCCTCGAATGTGGGCTCATTGCAAAGGTCGATTGCGCGGGGGGGGGGGAATGCCATTCAGCCTCACCCGTGCTGTCTTCGCCATCGCCGGCGACTTGAAGGCCTGAGATCAGTTCGGAGGTTACAGAGCTTAGACTGCTCCCTAAGCGCATGAAATCCCAACGTTGGCTACACATCCTCCCGGTCGCCTTCATCATGTACACGATCGCGTTCATCGACCGGACCAATGTCTCGTTGGCTCTCCCTTCCATGAGCAAGGCGCTCAACATGAACCCCACGCAAGCCGGGGCGGCCGCCGGAGTTTTCTTCTGGGGATACGTTGTGCTGCAAATTCCGGGTGGGTATCTGGCGCAGCACTGGAGCGCCAAACGGTTCGTCTCCGTGTTGCTGGTGGTGTGGGGCGTTTGTTCGGTGGGTTGCGGCCTAGTGCACACTTGGCAGCAATTCTGGGTGATGCGCCTCTTGCTGGGAGGGGCGGAGGGCGGAGTGTGGCCCGCCGTGTTGGTATTGCTCTCCCACTGGTTCCCGCGCGGGGAACGGGCGCGAGCCAACGCCTACTGGATGCTCTGCCTTCCCATTGCGGTGATCGTCTCCTCCCCCCTTTCGGGATGGATCTTGGGCCGGTGGAACTGGCGCGTGCTGCTGATTGCCGAAGGCGCCCTGCCTTTCTTTTGGCTGGTGATCTGGTGGGCCTTCATTGATGACTATCCCCACGAGGCCAGTTGGATTTCCACCGATGAGCGCGCCCATCTTGAGGCGACTCTCCACGAAGAATCCCGCGAACTCGATTCCGCCAAGCCTGCCCCGTTTCTGCAAGCTCTGCTGAAGCCAACCGTGCTGCTCATGGTCGCTATTTATTTGATGGAGAACTTCGGAAACTACGGTTATCTATTCTGGCTTCCCTCGGCGCTCGGAAATGCCCGGAAGATGAGCAACTTGGTGGTGGGCATTCTTTATACGGTCCCTTACATGATCACCGCGGTCGGCATGGTTTTAATATCGCGCCATTCCGACAAACATCACGAGCGGCGCGGCCACGTTGCTGCGGGACTGGCCTGGGCCAGCGCTTGCATGATGACCTGCACGCTCCTGACCGGCCACGCCCCCACCTGGAGTTTTGTGGCCATCTCCCTGGTGGGCGCCGGATCGTATGGAACACTGGGGCCGTTCTGGGCGATTCCGACGGAAACTCTCCCTCGCTCGGTTTCCGGACCGGCGATGGGGCTGATCAATGCTCTCGGCAACCTGGGGGGATACTTCGGTCCGCTGGCGGTAGGATTTGTCTATCATCGCACGGGCGACTTCCGTTATGCCTTCGGTTTGCTCAGCCTGGCGTATCTGACCGGGGCTGGGTTGACACTTCTTTTGCCCTCGCGTGCCACCGCCCGCGGATAGCGGAAATCCCAATTCACCCCGAGGTTGAGGCGCGGAATTGCAATGAAACTTTCCCGGATTATTTCCGCGAGCATTCTCGCTCTCGCGGTCATCGCGGTCCTGATGGCTTTGCGTCCCCCGAGTGCCACCCTGGTGCCGGTCAGTGCGCAGGACGCAAAATCCTTCGATGAAAAAATCATGCCCCTCGACCAGGGTCACCAGCAAGGCGCTACCCAGACCGCCCACATCACAGAAGCAGAGTTGAGTTCGAAGTTGCAGCAGGGTCTGGACGAAATCCCCGCCGAGGGGGGAGCCGTGGTGCTCAGGGCAGCCTCGGTGCATTTGGAAGGCGATGAGTTTGTGGGAGTCTTCACATTGGATGCTAGCGGTAAAGATCTCTACCTGACCATGACGGGCACGCTGGGTGTCGTCGACAGCAGGCTCCAGATTCAGCCCTCTTCCGCGAAATTGGGAAGTTTGCCGATCCCCGGTATCGCCTTCCGCCGCTTGCTGCAAAGGCAGTTTGACACTCCCGAGACTCGTGAGCGCCTGCGGCTGCCGGATTTCATCAAAGACGTGCGAGTTGAAAACGGCGAGTTGCTGGTGGAATCGCAATGATCAGTATTGGCCCTAACCCAGCGCCACGGCGCGAATGGGCGAGCCCGACCCCTCGCGAATTTTCAGCGGGAAGGCGAGGAAGAGGAAGAAATCCGGAAGCTCCCCGAGATTACATAGATTCTCAATGATCAACATTTGCTTTTCCAGCACCACGGGATGGATGGGCCGCGTGCGGAGAGCCTCCGGCGGATCCGGCGAGAGAGTGTCCACGCCGAGAGCGGCAGCCGGTTTCGAGAGAAGATACTCCGCCGCGTCCATGCCGACACCCGGCCAGTTTTCAAGGTAGGGCTGATCGTTGGGGCGCAGCCCCCACTTTTCCGCCCAACCAAAATCGAACAGGACAATGTCTCCGGCCTGGATCGGCCCGTGGCGGCCCTCCCATTCCTGAAGGTGGCTTTTCGAAACGTACTCACCCGCTTTAGTGCCACGGCAATCCACGCGCACTCCGCGGCCCAATAGCTGGGTCAGGGGCACTTGTTCGATCGTCACGTGGGCATCCGGCCTGGCATTTTTGAGGAAGTGGGCGGGAGCATCCACATGCGTCCCATTATGCTCGTGCATCACGAGCAAGTAATGGAGTGAACGGCCTCCGCGCTCGTAGGAACTCCAAAGGTTGTGGAAGAACTTCGAGTGGGTGGGAAAATGTGGCATGTGTTCTTCCAGCGTTTGGCTGAGGTCAATCACGCGCCGGTCGCGGAGTTTTTCCAGAAGGGCAAGAACGTCGCTCACGGGGTTCTCCATTTCAAAGTGGAAAGGGGGCCCGGCTTCGGGCAAACCGCAGAAGATTTTCGCATGAGAGGGGTGGCAAGGCCCTGTCACTCCGACGTGGCAAAGTACCCCGGCTTCCAATGCAGGATAACTCCATGGCGGGGGGTTACAACTTTAATGGAACGGTAAGTTCCGTCAAGGACATCCCGCATCGGACGGTAACCCAGCGTGTATTGCTCGTCCAAATCGCGGCCGATGGCTTGCAGCGAGTCAGCCAGGTGCATCAAACGCTCGGCGGAAAACTTCCCCGTTTCCGCCCCTAATCCTTTGTTTTGGGAAGTGTCCCCGACCTGTCCATGGGAGAGATAGCCCGTCTCCAGGTCGGTGCCCGAATTCTCGTTCAAGGGAAAAGAGGGGTAGCCGCCGGTTTCGGTGGAGATGTCATCAAGGAGTTTGTCTCCGGGATTCGTGAATCCGTAGGCGGCTGTGCCGACCGTATAGATCATGGTCTCGGCCATGCGAGCCATTGACACGGCCTGGTTCACCGTGTGCTGGCTCTGAGCATCCAAGCCGTCGCTCAGGACCACCAGGACCCGCCGCATGTCTTCGGCTGGGCCGGTATTGCGCATTTTCTCGCGGCAAGCAAAGTAGATGGCATCGTACAGGGCTTTGCCGCCGCCGGATTTAAGGTCCTGAATCTTATCATTCAGCAGATCCGGGTCATTGGTAAAGTCCTGGATGATCGAACTGGTGGCGTCGAAGGTCTGGAGGAATACCTGGTTCTTTGTGCCTCCGTTGCGCAGGACCAGGAAAACAAACTCGCTGGCTGCTTCCTTTTCATAAGATAACGCCCGGCGCGCGGAATTGCTGGTGTCGAGGATCAAACCGAGGCGGAGCGGCGTGCTCGTTTCCCGCTCGAAGTGCGTGATTTTCTGCTCCACACCGTCTTCATATACCTGGAAATCTTCCATGCTGAGATCGATCGTTGGCTGCCCACGTTTGTTCTTAGCGGTCACAGGGACATTGACGAGTTCGACGTTGGTGCGAATGGTGTGAGGTTTCTCCACGTTTTCGTCGGGGCGCGTGGATACCCCCGGCGCCGCAGGAGCGGGAGGCGCGGGTGGGGGTGTGGATTGTTGGGCGGGAGCACGAAGGGCACCCGCTCCGATACCCATGGCGGCCAGGATCAAAAGGGCGAAAATCACTCTCCAGTTTGCCCCTACGTACTTGGTCCGGCCTTCTCCCGATGATGGAATACCCATGAGCGCTTTAGTCTCGGTGTTGGGATTACCGGAGATTCCCCCCGTGTCCGCACGATCTCCACTATCAATATTACCCCAATTGCCCCACCCGTGGTGAGAAGTCCCCTCTGGTGGTAAATTAGTAAAGTCACCCAAAGGAGCAACCACCATGGAAATGGGATTCGTTGGCTTGGGGGGAATGGGCGAGCCGATTGCGCGCAACCTCATGAAAGCGGGACACACATTGAAGATTTACAATCGCACCCGAAGCCGCGAGGAGGCGTTGGTGGTCGAGGGTGCGACCTCGGCGGAGACGCCAGGCGCGGCATGCATGGCCGGAGTGGTGGCCACCATGTTGGCTGATGACACTGCCGTGGAAGGGGTGGTGTTCGGCGAACACGGCATTCTCGAGGGCCTGCCCCGCGGCGGCGTGCATATCTCCCACAGCACGATCAGCACGCACATTTCGCGCCGCCTCACCGACGCTCACCGCGAGCGAGGACAGTTTTTTGTTGCGGCTCCGGTTTTTGGGCGCCCGGACGCAGCCCAGGCGGCGCGCTTGATTGTGGTGGCGGCGGGTCCGAAGGAAGCCCTCGAGCGCTGCCATCCGGCGCTTGAGGCGATCGGCCGCAAGCTCGTCGTGATTGGCCCCGACCCCGTTGCCGCCAACACCGTCAAACTCGCAGGGAATTTCCTGATCGCGTCCATGCTGGAAACCTTGGGAGAAGCCTTCGCCCTCTTGCGCAAATCCGGCGTCGATCCCGCAACTTTTCTCGAAATCATGGTAGGCTCGTTCTTTCAATCGCCCATCTATGAAAACTACGGGAAGATCATTGCCGAACAGCGATACGAACCCGCCGGATTCAAACTGCGCCTGGGCTTGAAAGACGTGCGCTTGATCTTGGCGGCGGCGGACGAGGCGGGGGCGCCCATGCCCATCGCCAGCCTGATTCGCGACAACATGATCAGCGGCATCGCGCAGGGATTGGGAGACCTGGACTGGGCAGCCGTGGCGCGGGTCGCCGCGCTGAAATCAGGGCTGAAGACCTAGGGGTTTGACGAAAACATCGGTGCGGAGGAGGCAAACATGAAAGCGATACGTGTACATGAATTCGGCGGCCCGGACGTGCTGAAGCTAGATGACGTCCCGGATCTTCAAGCCGGCGCGGGGCAAGTTGCGGTGCGGGTGAAGGCGGCAGGGGTGAATCCTTACGACACGTATATGCGGCAGGGAACCTATGCCATCAAGCCGTCGCTTCCTTACACCCCGGGGAGTGATGCAGCGGGGATAGTGGACTCGGTGGGTGAGGGCGTCAGCGACTTCGAGCCGGGTGACCATGTCTACGTGGGCGGAACGCTTACCGGCGCATACGCCGAGCAGGCTCTGGCGGAGGCGTGGCAGGTGCATCCGCTGCCACCCAACGTAACTTTCGCTCAGGGAGCAGGCGTCAACGTTCCCTACGCCACGGCCTATCGAGCCTTGTGGCATGTTGCGCGCGCCCAGGCGGGCGAGACTGTTTTGATCCACGGCGCCAGTGGCGGCGTGGGAGTGGCAGCCGTGCAATTGGCGCGGGCCGCTGGGATGAAGGTGATCGGTACGGGCGGCACGGAGCGCGGACGCGAACTAGTGGCCGTGCAAGGCGCTCACCACGTGCTCGACCATCGCTCCCAGGGTTATCTCGACGAATTGCTGAAGCTCACCGGAGGACGCGGTGTCGATGTGATTCTGGAGATGCTGGCCAACGTGAACCTGGCCAAGGATCTGAGCGTGCTTGCCCTCAAAGGCCGCGTGGTGGTGATCGGCAATCGCGGCAACATTGAAATCAATCCGCGGGAAATCATGCGCCGCGACGCCGCAGTCTTGGGATTCATACTTTGGAATGCCGGCCGGCCGGAACTTGAAAGCATTCACGCCGGAATCGTGGCCGGGCTCGAAAACGGATCGCTGCGGCCGGCGGTGGGAAGAGAGCTCCCCTTGGCCGATGCTCCCCAGGCCCACCGCGCCGTCATGGAGCCCGGCGCATTTGGAAAAACCGTGTTGGTCCCCTAACGGCCCACAGGGGAAGCTCCCCACCTCGGTTCGCGCCGATGGCGAAGGAGACGAACAAGCGACCAGGAGCAGAGAAGAGACAGCAATGAGCAAGAAGGGGAGAATGAAACATGCGCAGGGCAGTTCGTCAGTTCATCGGCGTAATTGCCGGTTTTGGGCAGTTGGGTTCGTACCGCTGCCAGTGGGGATTCAGATTATCTTGCTTGTGGCGTCGCGGGAGACCGCGCCGCTGGAAGAGTCCGTCGTCATGAGGGCAGTGCCGGTGCCTACCGGCTCCAGCGTCCGGCAGAAGGCCCAAATCCATTACGCAGCGCCCAACCTTGCGAAAGCCCACACCGGAAAGCTTCCCATGCTTCTGACCTTCACAGGCACGGCAGTGAAGCTGAAACCGGCGGCGGGAAGCTGATGGAGATTGCAAAGATGTTCAACGATGGGGATCCCCGCGCCCAGGAGAATCGTATGCACCGGGCGCGCGCCGCCCGAAGTATCGTCGATATTCAGCGAATCGATTCCGACCAGCAAGCTTCCTTGCTCTTTCAGATAGATCGCGGCGGCTTCGGTCAGGAACGAGTGCCCCTCAAAGTATCGGTCAGGTGCCACAATTCTTGGTCATGAGACGTATTAGCCTCAAGAAGGGCCGTACGGGCAGGGAGGCAACCGGTGGATGTGGCGAGCGCGGGCGGACTTCGCACCATGGTGAACCCGGATCGAGGAATCGCGGCCGCAAATAGCGAATCCTGCTGGATGGGAGCGGGGTTCGAAGCCGTCTACCTCAAGCACTACTTGCGGATTGTTGGCGTCCTGTACTCCTTGCTGGGTGACCGTACCCGAGCCGAGGAACTGGCCAACGACGTCTTCTGGAAGCCTTACCAGCAGCCGTGGTGGCCGCAATCCGATGGCAACATCGGGAGTTGGCTCTGCCGCACCGCCGCGAATCTGGGAATTGACACCCTGCGCGCGCGGGCTCGGAGGGAGCGGTACGAGCAGGCAGCCGCGCGCGCTCAGCTCGAAGCTGGCGCGCCGGCCGATCCTCTCGAGGAAGTCCTGCGCGCGGAAAGGGCCCGCCACGTGCGCGCTGTATTGGCGGGGCTCAAGCCCGCCCAGGCGCAAATCCTGATTCTGCGCGCCAGCGGCCTTTCCTACAAAGAACTCGCTGAGGCGCTGGATATCAAGTTGGCAACGGTCGGCAAGATGCTGGTACGAGCCGAGGCTGCGTTCGAGAAGCAGTTTCGGGGAATGTACGGAAACGAGGAGGCATCATGAACTGCCTAGCGGATGGGATTCTGCGCGCAAGAATTGATGGTGAACTGAGTGGCGAGGAGTCCCGCGAGGTCGATCGTCACCTGGAGTCGTGCTCGGTTTGCCAGCAGAGAGCGGAGACCCTCACTCACAACGCAAAGCGCGTGAGTGTGGAACTGACGGCCCTGGCGCCACGCTCGGAGGATGAACTCAGCAGCGCGCGTCTCGCACTGTTGCGCTTCCAGGCCGAGAGGCGGCCGGTGGCTCCACATCCCTCGATTTTCAGCCGCCTTTTCCCGGCCCGATTGCGCCCCGCCTGGGCGGCCGCAGCGGCGCTCGCCGTACTCGTCGCCTGCTTCAGCATTGCGCCTGCGCGCAGTTGGGCCCAGCGCCTGCTGGCCATGCTCCGCGTCCAGAAGATTGCGGTGGTCCCTATTGACTTGCAGGCGTTCGCGGGATCGCAGGGCGCGGGCCCCTCGGGAAAGATGATCGGCCAGTTCATTTCCGACAACATTGTGGTGACGATGCACTCCGACCAACCCCAGAGCGCCCCTGACGCGGCCCAAGCCAGCCAGCTTGCGGGATTCCCGGTCCGGCTGCTGGGGAGCCGCTCGGACGCCCCACAAATCGCCGTTATGGGAGAGCAGGGATTCCAGATGACTCTCAACCGTGATCGCTTGCGAGCGGTCTTGGACGAGTTTGGGCGAAGCGACCTGCAATTGCCTCCCACCATTGACGGAGCCTTGGTCGCGGTTCATGTTCCCAAAGCCGTGTCGGCTGTCTATGGCAAATGCCCCAAGCACGGTGAGAACAGTTCAACAACTCCACCCAAGGTTGCCGATTTAGCCGGCTGTGTGATGCTGGGGCAAGTTCCCAGCCCCACCATCAGCGTTCCCCCTGAACTCAATATTCAGGAATTGGCCACCCTGGCTCTGCAAGCGGCAGGCATGAGCGCACAGGACGCCGAGGCCTATGCCCAGACCGTGGATTGGACATCGACGCTGGTCGTGCCCATCCCGACTGACGCGGGATCGTATGAGACCACGAACGTGGATGGCGCCCAGGCCACGCTCATCACCTTGCGAGGGTGGAGGCGTGGGATGCCGGGGTACTCGCTCTTGTGGGTGAAAAATGGCATTATCTACTCGCTGACCGGCTTTGGCAGCGCCGACCAGGCCGTGCCGCTGGCGGATTCGCTGGAATAGGGGTCGCATCACTGCCGTCTGCCGACCATATCGCCATCCAGACGCGGGGGCTGCGGAAAGTCTATGGCCAGAAAGTGGCCGTCCGCAGCCTCACGCTTGAAGTGCGGCGCGGCGAAGTGTTCGGCTTTATAGGTCCGAACGGGGCGGGCAAGACCACCTCGATGAAAATCCTGCTGGGACTGGCTTCTCCCAGCGATGGCCGTGCCGTTGTGCTGGAGCGGCCGGCCGGAGATGTGGCCGCTCGCCGCAAGATCGGTTTCCTCCCCGAGCACTTCCGCTTTTATGATTGGCTGACAGCCACAGAACTTCTCCGCTTTCACGGCCGGCTTTACAAAATGTCTTCGGCGGACCTTCGCCCGCGCGTACCTGCCCTGCTGGATCTGGTCGGTCTCACCGAACATCGGAACAAGCCCCTAGGGGATTTCTCCAAGGGGATGTTGCAGCGCATTGGCCTGGCGCAGGCGCTGCTGAATGATCCCGACCTGATCTTCCTGGATGAACCCACTTCCGGCCTTGACCCGGTGGGCCGGCGCTTGGTCCGCGATATCATCAAGGCGCAGCGCGAACGGGGCGCCACCGTGTTCCTCAATTCCCACCTGCTGAGCGAAGTCGAAATCACCTGCGATCGTGTGGCCTTCATCAAGCACGGCGAAGTCCTGGAGTCCCGCGATTTGCGCGATGCCGGAGGTAAGGCCCTGCGTGTTTCCGTGCGCGCGCGAAAACTCTCGGAGGAAGGCGTCAGCGGCCTTTCCCCGTGGGCCTCCGCGGTGCGGCTGGAAGGAGAGCGCCTGACCTTCACGGTCGCTGATCGGGAGGTCTTGCCGGAAATCCTGCGCTTCCTGGTTGGGCACGGCGTGGACGTGTACGAGGTCACTCCCCAGCGGACTTCCCTGGAAGAGCTTTTCCTCCAGATCGTCGGCACCGACGGAGGCCTGTGATTGGCGCCTGGATCATGGCCGGCGTGACTTTTCGCGAGGCCGCTCGTAAGAAAGTCCTTTGGATGGCATTGGCAGCCGGGTTGGCGTTTCTATGTCTGTTTGGGTGCGGTTTGTATTTTGAGGTGAGAGACTTTGGGGCGCACGACAACCCCATCATCAGGCGCGAGGGGGTCAAGGCCTTTATCATGGTGGGCCTTTATGCCGTGGACGCTTTGGCGATCGTGATGACCGTGCTGACTTCTATCGACACGTTGTCGGGAGAGCTAGCGTCGGGGACCATCCAGGCCGTGGCGACCAAGCCCATCTCACGCTGGGAAGTCTTGCTGGGGAAATGGCTGGGCTTTGTGGGCATGCTAACCCTCTACGTCGTGTTCATGGTGGGTGGGGTCGCAATCGTAACTTATGCAATGAGCTGGCACACTCTGGGTGGCGTTCTGCCCCACAACATGCTGCGCGGGGCAGGCCTGATCTGGCTGGAATGCGTCCTGATGCTTTGCCTGACCTTCCGCCTGGGCACGAGCTTTTCCACCCTTACGAATGGAGTGGTGGCACTGGGACTGCACGGCATCGCCTTCATCGGCGGGTGGATCGAACAAACCGCCGCCCTTACCCACAGTCCCCGCGCCCTCTACGTGGGGATCGCGGCCAGCCTCATCATGCCCAGCGAGTCCCTGTGGCGCCGCGCCGCCTTCGAAATGCAATCCCCTGTCTTGAATGCCCTGGGGTTCTCACCCTTCAGCGCCGCCTCCGTCCCCAGCGGATTCATGATCGATTATGCCTGCCTCTATATGATCATGGCACTCGCCCTGGCCGTCCGCAACTTCTACCGGCGCGACTTGTAGGTTTCTGAATCCGTCCCTCACAATTCATGTGGTCGCAGCGCGCGAACATCCCGGCGCTCCCGGCAGGAATTCCATTACGGGGCGCTCGGCCGGCGCGGAGTCGGCCCCGCCCAAGCCAAGGGTCGCAAACTGAACCCAAACACTAAATCGCGAATTCCGCGCTCCGTGTCCCGAGTCCCGAAGGGATTCCCGTGTCCCTAACCCCGAACCCCGAATCCCGAACCCCGAACCGATTCCCGTGTTCCACTTCGTCATCGAAGGAAAAGCTCACAGTCACAAGGGGTCGCCGCGGCGGCACCGTGGCCCTGCTCGCCAGTCTCCAGTCCCGGCATCGACGGATTAACGGATAGTAAAATATTGACAAAAATTATGATATAGGGTATGTTATTTATGTTCACTAAATACTCAACAAAAGGATGTGCCACCCATGGAACGCCAAGCAAACCCACGACAACGGGCTCCTCTCGTTTCCACCCAGAAGGTCGAGCGGAAGCAGCCGGTCATTACGGAGGACGACTTGAGGAACCGCGCTTATGAAATCTACCTCAAGCGAGGCTCCAACCCCGGCAACGAGATCGGCGACTGGCTTCAAGCAGAGCGGGAGGTCAAGGCAAATTAACCGGAAGTCAGCATGCTTTGAAAGGGGATATCCACGGCCAGGGCTGCCCTGACCGTGGGATTTTCCCATGCACGATACCGATACACCAACCGCGCGTCGCGTACCTGGGAAAGAAGCTGACAGCCGATAGCTAGAAAAGTCTCCCGTTCTCAGTTTTAATTAATCAGTAACAACGCGTGGCCAGCGCCACCCCCCGACCCGCGAATTCTGGCTCTAACCCCGAATCCCGTGTCCCGAGTTATTAGGGATTCCCGTGTTCCCGTTCGCCCTTGAGGGAAAGGCCCTCGGTCACGACGGGGCGCAGGGGCGCATATGGAGCCGCACCACGAGAAGACGTAGCGCAAGGCCCGCTTTCCGGCCTTGCGGCTCTTCCACCGTGACGAGCATTGGGCGGTGCGGATCAGGGACGGTCTTGGGGCCGTTGGGTTTGTGCCGCAACCAGTGCGGATTAGGGTTATCTTGCTTGCGGCGCCGCCAGCACCCGTGCCGCTGGAAGAGCCGCAGGGCCGAAGTGCGGGCCCTGCGCTACCCGGGTCCCTGACGCCCAATCCCGAATCCCGTGTCCCGAGTCCCGTACCCGGTACCTATTCCTTCCCCTGCCATGGGTTAAGGAATAGAACGCCTGTGGGTTCGAAATCAGAGGTATTCCGGGTCATGACGCGGAGGCCGTGGCGCAGCGCCGTGGCGGCGATCAGTCCGTCCGTAGCATGCACCACCCGCCCTGCCTTCTGGGCGCGGGCGGTGAGTTCTCCCCACAGCCGGCAGATTTCGAGATCGATTGCGAGGATCTGGGCGCTATAGTCGCGTTCGAGAGTCTTCAGCCAGGCCTCCAGCGCGCGCCTTTTCGAGCTTTCCCGCAGAAGGAAATTGCCCTTCAGGATTTCGCCGATGGAAATAACGCTGACGAAGAGGTCGTCTTCGTCAAGGGCGTCCACGGCCTGGCGAACCGCGGGATTCCCTTTCGGGTGGCGCAGCTCTGACAGCACGCAGGTGTCGAGCAGGACTCTCACAGCTTCACGTCGCGCATGGGAGATTTGTCGCGGCGAAGGTCGAGCCCCTGGAAGCTTGGACCCTCGCCCAGAAGGAATTGCTTGAAGCCCAGGCGTTTGCCCGTCAGTTTTTCATAATCGCGCCGGGCAACAACCACCACGGCGTCGTGGCGCCGAATAACCACCTGGGGGTCTCCCGTAAGCGCGCGGTTGACCACTTCGCTGAAGCGATTCTTAGCATCTGCCAGCCGCCATGACATTGTGGGCCTCCGAAATCTAGCTAATCTAGCTATATCGTCCCATAGCCAACGTAAATTTGCAAGAGCGTGCGTCCTGCGTCTCTCCCCAGGCCTGAATCCCTAACCCCGTATCCCCGGTCCCGGGTTCTTACGGGCTCACAGGTTTGTCTGGTGAATCAGTACATCGAACAGCCGGCCTGCGTGGGGCGAGGCGTCTCTTACTCTCTGTGGATTGATGAGGGCCAGAAGAGCGAATCCGTGCCGGGTCTTGTGGTGGGGGCCTTTCGAGGTTTGTTTTGAGGCGTGTTTAAGGGCGGGAAGCAGGGACCGCTTCGATATTTGCTCAATGTTCGGCTGTCCGGGTAGTGAGGCAGCCAGAAACTCCGGGCCATAGAACTCGGTTAAGGCGTCCCGATCGGCCAGGAACCAAGCTTCCATGCACTGAACCATCAGGTGTGCCTGGTCCGCAGAAGTCCCTTCCGGAGGTTGCCATCTATCCCTCGCATGGAGATGAGCCCACGGGTTTGGCACTCCGACTGGGCCCTCCGAATCCACGAGGAGGACAATGAAGTCACCCGACTCCTGGCGCCCAGCCTTGCAAAAGTCTCTGAATGTCTGATTACGGCTGCCGCCGGCATGGACGCTGAATCTGCGGGCAGGAAGACCAATCTTCTCGAAGAGCTCACGAAACCCCCGACGGCAAGCGGTGGCAGTATCGGAGTGTTTGTAGTCACCGCCGCCGTCGACATAGACGCGGACACTCACCAGCGGTTGCCCCCGATTTCGCCCTTCCGCCAGAGGTGCCCGAGGCTGTAAGTCTTCAGCCATGCGGCGAGCCGCTTGCGCTCGAGACGTTTCAACACGGTTGCGCCGTTATCCTTTTCGCACACGATGACGGTCTCCGGGATGTCCGTCAGCTCGTTAACCAAGGCATCAGAGTGCGTGGTGACGATCAACTGCATCCGCTGCGAGGCCTCGCGCAGGAGCTGGGCCAGCGGTGGAATGATATCGGGGTGCAAACTGAGTTCCGGTTCTTCGATACAGACCAGGGGTGGTGGCGCGGGGTGGAGCAGAATCATGAGAAGAGCGAGCCATCGGAGTGTTCCGTCGGATAGCCTGACTGCGGAGATCGAGACCCCTCCTCTTTCAACGAGGCGCACGTCGACAAGGGCGCCTTGTATCGGAGTTTCAATTCCCTCGGCGCCGTCGTAGAAAATCTTCAAATACTTCAGCAATTCGGATTTAGTACGAGATTCCGAGTTGAGCCTATTCAGCATCAACCCGAGATTGCGGATGTCCTCATCCAACGACTCGTTGCTGAGTTCTGGTCCGAACATTTTCCGGGCATCAGAGATGGGCCCGAACTCCCAGTTGCGGTAGATCTTGATATCACCAAAAAGTTGACCAAGATATGTGAGCTCGGGGTATTGCGCGGGATCCTTGCGCTGCGCCAGGATCGATTGCTGGGGGTTGATCTGCTCTCGTGATAGCTCCTGCTGCGTCCCGTTCATCCTGAGCATGGGACGTCCGTTGATATATCCGAAGAAAGGCGGAGCGACCTTCTGGTTCTTCTCTGTGACCTCGGCCTCGACTCGCTCGTCCTTGACGTCGAGCTGATAGTTCACGCCCGTGAACGACAGTCGGTAATCAATGGGCCCGCTTAGGTGTGGGGGATTGGCCGAAACGTCGATCGTTGCCGTAGGTAATGACCTCGCCGCCTTCTGACGGGCGGGTGGAAGCTTCCACAGCCACTCAACGATGCCGCCGCCCTCCCGAATGGGGGTCGCCAAGTCCCGGGGAGTGCTCTGCAACAACGCAATGATCTCGATGAGATTCGACTTGCCCGACCCATTCGGACCAATGAGAACATTAAGGGGTCCGAGGGCGATTTTCGGAGAATCCGGACCAAATGAGAGCAGATTCTGAATGTGCAGACTCTTAATTGCGGGCTTATAAGTCATGGTCAACCAGAAATCTCCATCGAGGCCTTCCCGTGCCCGAGATTATACCCCAATTCGCCCCCAGCAAAATCTTGGAGCAAACCCCACCGGCAAATACGCAACGCGCAGCGGCGCATAAGAAGCCGCAACACGAGAAGACGTAGCGCAAGGCCCGCCCTCCGGCCTTGCGGCTCTTCCACCGTGACGCCCATTGGGCGGTGCGGATGAGGGACGGCTTTGGGGCCGTTGGGTTTGTACCGCAGCCAGTGGGGATTCGGATTATCTTGCTTGCGGCGCCGCCAGAACCCGCGCCGCTGGAACAGCCGCAGGGCCGGAGTGCGGGCCCTGCGCTACCGGCGTACCTAACCTCGTGTCCCTAATCGCGTATCCCGCGCCCCGCTTCGAGGAGAAAACGCTGCAAGGTTGTCGCTTGCCGAGCGTACCCGAATTGAGTACAATCGTAACCAATATGAGTACAGCATCGATCAATTCGAATCTGTCGGCAGCGCTCTTCGGCCAGACGCGGCGGGCCGTCATGGCTCTGCTCTATGGGCATCCCGACGAGGCCTATTATCTTCGGCAACTGGTCCGTTCAGCGGGGCTCGGCTTGGGAGCAGTCCAGCGGGAGGTCAAGCGGCTCACCGCGGTAGGAATTCTCCGGCGCACCGTTCGAGGGCACCAGGTTTATTACCAGGCCAATCCTGAGTGTCCGGTTTTTGCCGAGCTGAAAGGCTTGGTGGTCAAAACCGCAGGGGTTGCGGATGTCCTGCGCGAGGCGCTGGCGCCCTTGGCCAGCCGGATTAGGGTGGCCTTCATTTATGGTTCGGTGGCAAGGTTGCAGCAGAAAAACGCCAGTGATGTGGATTTGATGGTGGTCGGTGAGGTGAGTTTCGGCGATGTAGTTTCGACCTTCAGGACTGCCCAGGAGTTGGTCCAGCGCGAGATTAATCCTACGGTTTATCCGCCGGCCGAATTCAGGTCAAAGCTGAAGGCGCGCCACCACTTTCTGTCCAGTGTCCTAAGCAATGAAAAGGTCTTTGTAATAGGCGATGAGCATGAGCTTGCGAGACTGGGTCCAATACGGGTGGCTCGCCGAGCACCAAAGTAGCCGCGAGGAGATCAAGAACCTGTTAGGCGTTGCGGAATTTTTCAAGCTACGAACAGGGCGGGATGGTTTCCGACGGGGAAGCCAAAGAAATGGCCACGGAGGCCGCGGAATTGCGCCGGGATGTGGAACAATGGATTCGAGCCGAACATCCGGAACTGTTGTAGAGAACCTTGGAGATCCGCAATCGCCGCGTCCGACCCAATTATCCTGAAGTCCATCTCCAGCCCCAGCACCTAATCCCTAGCTCCGAATCCCTAACCCCTAACCGATTCCCGTGTTCCCGCTCTTCATCGAAGGAAAAGTCCACGGTCGCGAGTGCAGTGACCGCGGCTACCCGCTCAGTTGTCACCGGTTCCTGTCCAACATGGTGCGGCTCTGGCTGACTATCATTGCCTACATTTGGCGACGGCTAGTTTTGCCACAAAGAAACGGGAACTGGCTTTTGATGAGTCTTCTGTTTCTTTTTATACAGACACGTGTTCCTTTTTGTACAGACACGCTTTCCCGCAGTGCTTACGATTTGCATCAACTGCTGATCCGAAAGCTATGAGAAAGAAATGGCGTCCGCGAAAGCTGGGGGGTGTGCACACCCGGTTTGTTCATGAAATTCTTAACGGCAAAGTTACAGTTCCTGCATCGGCGCGACCGCTGCTGCACGAAATTGGCGTATCCGCCCGGTGAAAACCCAGGGAGGTGCGTCGCCGGTGTCGGCGATCCTGTCCGAGTTGACGGAAGGAAGGATTAAGGTCACACGATGCCAAACCCGGCAACGGTTGAGGGAAAGAAGTATTCGCAGGTTTCAATTCTCTTCTCATTTGCAATTCCCCTTCTGGCCCCCTGGAGGTGGGCAGACATGAAGAAATGGCTATGTTCGATCGCCGGATTGTCCCTGGCACTGGCAGGCTCGCTGGCCGCACAGGCACAAACTCCGGCAGTTCCGCCGCCCAACATCCTCAACATCCAAACGGACAACATAAAACCTTACGAGGATGGACCCTACGACAAATTTGCTTCAGAATCCGCTGTCTTGTCGGAGCAACTCAAGGACCCGACGCACGTCCTGGCGATGGAGTCCCTGACGGGCTCACCTCGAGCGATTTACCTCTCCGGCTTCGATTCTTTCGAGGAGCTGCAAAAGAACGAGGAGTGGCTCCTCGGCGACGCGGCGACCGACGCTAAGTTTGACGCGCTCGATGCGCGCGAGGCCCCTTACGTAGCCGAGGTCCACTACACCATCTGGCATTACCGCCCCGACCTGAGTAACAACGTCGCCGGAGCGGACATACCGCACGCGCATTACTGGGAGGTGATCATCTTCCATATGCGCTCCGGTCACGACGAACAGTTCGAGGAATTGACGAAGCTTTATCGCGACGCCCACCTCAAGATCAGCCAAAACACCCCCTGGGCGACTTACGAAGGACTGGCGGGTGTGACGGACGCCTATCTTGTCTTGGTGCCGATGACGTCCCTCAAGGATCAGGACACTGCCCTGGCGCATAAGAAGGATTTCGGCGCTGCGCTGGGCGACGAGGGAAAGGGCCAGATGAATAAGCTTTCCGCGGAAAGCGTGGCCAGCGTCGAGGACAACATTTGGATGGTGGTTCCGGAATGGAGCACCGTCGAGAAAGCCTGGATCGAAGCCGATCCCCAATACTGGGCGCCGAAGCCGGCCGCAAAGCCCGCGCCCGCACCAAAGGCTCCGCCCGCGCAATGAACAAGACCGATGGGAACGCGAAGGGCGCCTTCACGCGAGGATGCCCTTCGTATTCTTGTTCACACTAGTGACTCGGCGTTTCCGGATTTACGTCCGCGGGAGGGTCCGGATTGAGATACTGAGGTCCCCCCGAGTAACCCATAGATCGAGAGGAAAATCATGTTCAAACGGATTTTGGCTGCCCTGTTACTGGCATTCACTTTGGGCGCCCTGTGCCCCGTGCCCGCAACCGCGACGAGCACGCCCAGTACTAAGTCGAGCTACAGGCATCGTCGGCATCGCCGGTATCATCGTGGACCAATAATAATAATTAGGCGTTAATTCAAACCAACAACCCTCCCCGCTCGCCGGAAGAACCCGCAACGGCGCATCCCTGTGTTCGCACGAAATGCGTCTGCGAAAAGTCCAGGTCCGCTAGCGGGGGCTGGCTGGGGCAGAGCGCAGATCTTCGCTTCAGCGCGCTATATTAGCGCTGGTCTTGCCTACCCCCAAACGCCATTTTGGGCCTGGACAGCCCCAACTCCTGGCCAGCAGCACCTATCGCCACGCCAAGAGAAAATGTAGCGCAAGGCCCGCACTCCGGCCTCGCGGCTTTTCGAACATGGCGCGCCTTGGCCCGCGCGGGAGGGTTCCGGTTCTGGGGTGGCCGGGTTTGTGCCCCGGCCGATAGCGATTCGGATGATCGCGCGCGGCGTCGCCGGGACACACGACGAAGGAAGAGCCGCAGGGCCGGAGTGCGGGCCCTGCGCTACCCGGACTCCTGGCCCCGAGCCTTGCGGGGCACTTCGATTTGCTGTCGGTTTATGATGGGACCTGTCGGGAAAAAGCCAAACAATGGAGGCTTCCATTCCGCTCGCGGGAGTATACTCACCATCCGCACGACGCAAGCGAGATTGTTGCCGGAGGCCTGCCGAAATGAGTAACCTGAATCGCAGAAGTTTTCTTAAGGGTTCATTGAGCTCTGCGGCGTACGTGGTTCTGCATGCTGACTCGAACGCCGCGCAGTCCGGCACGCCCGCCTATACCGTCGTTTGGGACATGGCGAAGGCCTACCGCGAGACGACCCCTACGCGGGAACGGATTTGCGTGAACGGTCTTTGGCAATGGCAGCCCGCCGGCGCCGCAACCGATGTAGTGCCGCGAGATAGCTGGGGCTATCTCCGTGTTCCCGAGAGTTGGCCGGGAGGCAACCCGGCCGGCCCCCAGTTTATCAGCCCGAATGCCAGTCGGGATAATCTGGTTTTCTACCCCGATGCCAGTTGGGAGAAGCAGGACGTGAGTGGCGTCACCACGGCGTGGCAGCAGCGGGAAATCAGCATTCCCCAGGGCTGGGCCGGCCGCCGTATCACGCTCCATGTGGAGTACCTGAACTCGTACGCCGTGGTTTACCTCGATGGCACGAAGGTAGGTGAGATGCGTTTTCCGGGGGGCGAAGTCGACCTCATTTCCGCGTGCCGGCCGGGCCAGAAGCAGGTCCTCAGCATGCTGGTTGTGGCCATGCCGCTCAAGGCGGTGATGATGTCTTTCGGCGACTCCAACGCCGCGCGGCAGGTGGCGGGACAAGTGCAGCGCAAGGGAATCTGCGGCGATGTGTACCTGACGAGTACGCCTGCCGGCACGCGGATCACGGATGTGAAAGTGGAGACCTCCGTGCGCAATTGGCAGATCACGTTCGATGCCGCCCTTGCCGCATTCGATCGAGACCGAAGCTACGTCCTGCGCGCACGCATCCTGGACGGAGAGCAGCAAGTGAAGGAGTTCACGAGCCAGCCGTTCCAAGCGAATGAGCTCGCGAACGGCCGAATGCGCGTGACGGAGAACTGGCGGCCGGACAAGCTCTGGGACACTCACACGCCCCAGAACCAATACAATGTCAGCCTCTCCCTACTCGACTCGAGCGGCAAAACTCTGGATATGGCCCTGCCCGTGCGCTTCGGATTCCGCGAATTTTGGATCGAGGGAAAATACTTTTATCTGAACGGCACCCGCATTTACCTTCACGCAATTCCGCTCAACAGCGCCCAGGGCAGCGCCACGATGGCGAGCTACGAAGCCACGCGGGCGACGCTCCAACGGTACAAGAGTTTCGGCATCAACTTTGTCTACACGCATAACTACGGCTGCGAACCGGGACGGCACAGGACCTTCCAGGAGGTTTTGAAGGCCGCTGACGACGAGGGCGTGCTCCTGTCCTTTTCCCAGCCGCACTTTGGCCAATACGATTGGACCGCGCCGGACGCCGAGACGGCCAACGGGTACATGCAGCACGCGGAGTTCTATGTCCGCGTGGCCCAGAACCATCCCGCCGTTGTCTGTTATTCGACGAGCCACAACGCGTGCGGCTACGGCGAGGATATGAACCCGGACATGATCGACGGCATCCTGGCCCCGCGTGATCCGCGGGAGGAGCTGAATCCGGCGCGCGCCCTGCGAGCGGAAGCGATTATCCACCGTCTCGATTCCACTCGTATCGTCTACCACCACGCGGGAAACCTCGGTTCCTTGCAGGCGATCAATTTCTACGGAAACTGGATCCCGATACAGGAAATGTCCGACTGGTTCGAGCACTGGGCGACGGCCGGCGCGAAACCGGTTTTCACCTGCGAGTACAGCATACCCTTCGTGTGGGACTTCACCATGTACCGCGGATGGTACAAGGGCCACCGCGAGTTTGGCAGCGCTGTGGCGCCCTGGGAATTCAGTTTAGCGGAGTGGGCCGCGCAGTCGCTGGGCGCCTGCTCCTATCAAATTACCGAAGAGGAAAAGGAAATCTTGCGCTGGGAGGCGGAGCAATTCCACCTGGGCCGCGCCTGGCGGCGAGTGGAATACCCGGACAACTTTCTGGGCGTCCTGATGGGCGAATTTGATGGCCACGCGCGGTCGGGATCGCCTTCGGGCGAGGCGCTCGCGCAAATCCAAAGCATTCAGGCCAAGAATATTATCTACCGCGTGATTGCCATGAATGTGACGGAAAACTATCGCGCTTTCCGCACTTGGGGAAACTCGGCCACCTCCTCAACCTGGGACACGGAAAACTACTGGCTGCGACCGCCCGCAGAGAAAGGACGGGTGGACCTGAATCTGGAAATTGACTGGGAGCACTTGCAGCGGCCCGGCCCCCGGCCGGCCTACGTTCATGAAAACGAGGCGCGCGAACTGCTGGCGTTTCATCCCTCCGACTACAAACCGACACTCGTGGCGGATGCGCTGTATCGGAATTATAGGCCCCTGCTGGCGTACATCGGAGGAAAGCCCACCGCCTTCACCACCAAGGACCACAACTTCTTCCCCGGCGAACTCGCCGAGAAGCAACTCATCATCATTAACAATTCTCGCGAGGAAGTGACGGCCGATTGCGTGTGGACTTTCGACGCGGAGCCCGGGAGCGGCACGGTGCAGATAACGATTCCGCCCGGCGACCAGAAGCGGCTTCCCCTCAAATTGGAACTGCCGGCGAATCTCACCCCCAAGACATACAGGGTCGAAGCGAGCGTGAAGTTCAGCGGCGGCGAGGCCCAGAAAGACTCCTTCGCCATCCACGTCCTGCCGCACCCCGCAAACCCGCAAGTGATTGGGAAGGTCGCGGTCTTCGATCCCAAAGGCGAGACCGTGAAATGGCTCGAGGGCATGGGCGTCGACGGGGAGGCCGTGGAGGCGAATGGCAACGTCTCGGCGTATGACACGCTCATCATTGGCAAAGGCGCGCTGACCTTGCAGGGGGCGGCGCCCAACCTTGGGGCCGTTCGGGACGGCCTCAAGGTGGTCATCTTCGAGCAGACCGGCGAGGTGCTGGAAAAACGATTGGGCTTCCGCATCGCGGAGTATGGGCTGCGCTGGGTCTTCAAGCGTATCCCCGACCATCCGCTTCTTGCCGGTATCGAGGAGGAGCACCTGCGCAACTGGCGCGGCGAATCGACGACGCTGCCCCCGCGCCTGAACTACGAAATTTCTCCGCAATTGAACGGTGTTCCCACGGTGAAGTGGGCAGGGATAACCGTGCCGCGGGTCTGGCGGCGCGGCAATCGCGGCAATGTGGCCTCCGCGTTGATTGAGAAGCCCGCCTGCGGCGATTTCCTGCCGATCCTCGACGGCGGTTATGCGATCCAGTACACCTCGCTCGTCGAGCACCGCGCGGGCAAGGGAATGGTGTTGTTCTGCCAGATGGACGTGAACGGCCGGACGGAGACCGATCCGGCCGCGGAGGCGCTGGCCCGGAACATTCTCCCATACGTGGCGAATTGGAAGCCCAGCGTCATGCGGACGGTGGTTTACGCGGGCGAGCCCGCCGGCCTGAAATATCTTGCCTCCGCGGGCGTCCGGTCAGGAACCTACGGGGGTGGAAAACTTTCCGCCGACCAGGTCCTGGTAGTGGGGCCAGGCGGAGGGAAACAGCTCGCTGCCCACGCGGCGGACCTCGCCGGTTGGGTCAAGGCGGGGGGCCACGTGCTGGCGTTGGGACTCGATGAGGCGGAGGCGAATTCATTCCTGCCGATGAAAGTCTCCATGGTCACACGTGAGCACATCGCGGCTTATTTCGAACCCTTCGTCTGGGGTTCTCCCTTGGCGGGGATGTCGCCCGCCGAAGTACACAATCGCGACCCGCGCGACCTCCACCTGGTCGCGGAGGGCGCGACGGTGGTCGGCGATGGCGTGCTGGCCACAGCGGCCAACGGAAATGTCGTCTTCTGCCAGCTTGTTCCCTGGCAATTCGACTACTCTGGCGCGAAGATGAATGTGAAAAGGACCTACCGCAAGGTTTCCTGCCTGGTGGCGCGCTTGCTCGGCAACATGCAGGCCGCGGGAGAGATGCGACTGCTCGAACACATCTCGACGCCGGTGGCCGAGAACGAGAAGCGTTGGCTCGACGGGCTTTACCTGGACACCCCGGAGGAATGGGACGACCCCTATCGATTCTTCCGTTGGTAGCCGTTGCACGCTTGAGAAGCTCCCTTTCTCAAGCCTACGGCCAATGGATTTTAGGTCTCCCAGCCGCAAATGTGGTTTCGCCTTTCACCGCTAGCGATTGTGCTTGGACGAGGGCGCACGCGATGGCTATTGCTGATCGTGTTGGGGGCGGCAGAGCTGCGCTTTGCGTCAGCCCACCCGGCGCGAAGGCCGGTTTATGTCAGGAGCCGTCATCCTTCCTTCGGGAACCTTGCTCGCCGCAGCGGCTCGGCCTCGGTGAAGATCAGGCGGCGGCGAAAGGCAATGGGGCTGTCACGCAGGAAAACTGCCTTCGCAAGTTCCATGTACTCGGGGAAGTGGGGCTCTTTGAGGAACCGGCGAGGGTTGTCGGCCCAGGCGGGGATGTCAAGAGTCCAGCGCCGGGCAAGATGCTCCCCCACCGCACCGACATAGGCGTCCTGGAACGCCACGCCCGTGAGTCCCGGCTCCTCTTCAATCATGCGCTGGCGATCCGGCGGGCTGCTGGGGTAGAACTCGTCGAGAAACTCGCTGATGGCATCCACCCAGTTTTGACCGCCGATGATGCGGTCCACAGCTTCTTTAAGGCTTGTGGGACGCATACGTCAGATGCATGGTATGGGCTAATCGATGGCAACGAGAGTAATGTCCGTCGACCCGGTCAAGATCCGACGGTACAGGTCAGCAAGATCGAGCCGAGCACTGCGCAGGGGTTGCACCAACACCTCTAAGAGCGTGAGGACGCTGGTCGTCCCTCTGGCGTCGCCCCGATGAATGGCATCAAAGAGCTCGTCCGTAATTGGCGAGTACTGGGGGGGATTGTTCGATGTAGTAAATCAGCGGGGCGGTGTCAAAGGCCAGGAATTTTCCGGAGATAGTGGCGGTCAGCCTGCCCACGAGTCACGCTCTTGGTCAACGTACTCCTGCGCGTCCTGCTGGCGCCAAATTTCCTTGCCGAGGCCCCGCAGTTCTGTAATGCTTCGGCGCGAATTTGTCGCCCCCGCACTGAGCGCCTGAACCAACTTCATCCGGTCTCTTTCCGGGAGTTGTGCCGCTGCCGCGATAATTTCCTCAACCGTCAACGCCATGCTAGTCCACCTTGGCTGAGTGTACCATCAAAAGGCGGCTCTACGCCCCCATTTGGCGAGGTAAACTCGCCGCTACGGAACCACTTTGCGAAGCTTTAGAGTGCGGCAGCTTGCTGCCGCTTTCCTCCCCGCGAACTTGCTCGCGGGATTCTCGAATCCGCAGCCAATTCAGCGCCAACAACTCGGAGAGTAAAAGTGGATATTTAAGACCAGCCAGCCAGCTGGCTGGGGGAAAAGCGGCAGCAAGCTGCCGCACTCCAAAGCTTCGCAACCTATGGCCGCCACGGGGCCTGCGGGCACTTCGGCATGGAGCTTACTTCCATTTGATTTTGGGAAAGTTCCTCGGAATTATCCCCGCGCCTTCCTTCACGGTGATGATCTGGTCGATTGGCACGCTCGCGAGTTTGTCTACCACACCACTGGGCCAGGTGATTTCGAGGGATTCCACCGTTTTCCTCTGCCCCAGGCCAAAATGGATGCGGGGGTCTTGCGCCGACATGTAACTCATTCCCCCCTCGGCCTGCCGGTATTCGACAAATCCTTCGGTCGAAAGTTTCAATGCTGCGCCGCGGCCGTCGCGGTTGGACTTTACCCCCACCAGCATAACCTCCAGCCAATGGTTGGCGTTCCCGCCGTCGTTCCGCAGCAATTGCGGGCGGTCGTTGCTGGTGGAGATGGCAATGTCCAGGTCGCCGTCGTTATCGAAGTCCGCCACCGCCGAACCCCGCCCCACGATGGGCTTCATGAAGTCCGGGCCCAGTTGCTCCGACACCTTTTCGAACTTGCCCCCGCCCTGGTTTCGGAACATCAGCTTGGGCTCTTTCCAGGTCACCTCGGTGTGATAGAGGGCGACGTTATCCAACATGCTTCCGTTCGCCTGGAAAATGTCCATCCAGCCGTCGTTGTCGTAATCAAACAATTTGCCGCTGACGCCGCTGAGGAGCGTGGCCTTGTTGCCCATGCCGGAGCTGAAGGTGACATCGTCAAATGACTCGTCGTGGTTATTGTGATAAAGCCGGTTCAGTTCAAAATCCAGATGGGTGACGTAGATGTCCAGCCACCCGTCGCCATCGACATCCGCGGCGTCAATGCCCATTCCCGCTTCGTATTTTCCGTCCTCGCTCGCCGCCACGCCGGAGGTGAAGGAGACGTCGCGGAAAGTCCCATCATGATTATTGAGGAAGAGAAAATTCGGCCAGGTGTCGTTGGCTACCGCGATGTCCGGCCAGCCATCGTTGTTGAAGTCAGCCAGAACCACTCCCAATCCCTTTGCTTCCGGCTTGCCGACGCCCGACGCGTCGCTCACGTCGGTGAAAGTGCCGTCGTGGTTGTTGTGATAGAGCTTCAGCCGCTCGCCACGATAGTTGTCGGGATGGCAATAAGCGCGATAACCCGGCTTGTGCTCGCCGCACCAGAGATTGTTCTGGGGTGTCCATTGAATGTAGTTGCAGATCAGCAGGTCGAGGTAGCCGTCCCTGTCGTAATCGAACCATCCGGCGCTGGTGGACCAGTTGCCCTCATCCGCCACTCCCGCCTTGGCCGTCACATCGGTGAACGTGCCGTCGCCATTATTGCGGTAGAGGATGGCACGTCCGAAACCGGTCACCAGCATGTCGGGGTAACCGTCGTTGTCGTAATCACCCACGGCTACACCCTGGCCGTAAAGTCCCTCGGCGCCGACGCCTGCCTTCTCCGTGACGTCGGTGAACGTGCCGTCGCCGTTGTTGTGATAGAGGGCTGAACGCAGCGGCCCGGGGGGCTTGTACCACTCCGCGGCGGCCGTCTGGACGAGGTAAAGGTCCATCAGGCCATCCTGGTCGTAGTCAATCCAGCCCAGGCCGTTGCCCATCGTCTCGATGTATTCCTTTTCCGCGCTCATCGTGGCGTCGTGGCGAAAGGTGATTCCGGCGGCTCCGCTCACGTCGGTGAAATGCACCGGAATGCCGGTGGCAGCGGGCGGGGAAGGTTGCGCGTGCACGGTGCTTCGCACGATCGTTCCCCCCATCACCACGGCGGTACCCAACAGGCCTACTGTTGCGAGCGCAGTCGTCATCGCCTTCCGATTAGGCGTCTGTTGATTCAAGCTTCTCCCTCTTTCGCTAACCACCCGACTATATCGCGAACCAGCCTGTGGCCTCAATTACCATTCGCGATGGCGGGGCGAGTTGCGGCGCGCACCCCAGCATGCCTTCGATTTTCCGCTGAAATTGGTGGAAGCAATTTCCGGAAAGGTCCAGGTCCCGAAAAGTCCTGAAGAGGGAGGCCCGGGGCCGGTCGGCATGGCTGATTCAGACAAAATGACCGACGCGCAGTTTGCCCTGGTTCGCCAATGGGCACGTTGGCGGACCACATCCCACTTCTCCCCCCCCATGCCGGAAAGTGGGAAATCAATCGGGATGGCTATCGCTTCGACGGATGGAGTTGCGATCGGGGCGGAAGACGCCGAGCTTGTTCATGCGCGACTGAAGGGTCGTGCGCTTCATACCCAGACGCGCCGCCGCGCCATTCGTCCCGGCGATCACCCAGTTGGTGTCGCGAAGGGCGCGCAGGATGTGGTCGCGCTCAGCAGCCTCCAGAGTGACCGGTGAGGCGACAGACAGGTCACCGGAAAGGCGATCCTCCGGCAAGGGGACATGCAGCGCAGGTCCGCGCGAAAGGATTACGGCGCGTTCAATAAGGTTTTCGAGTTCGCGCACATTGCCGGGCCAATGATAGCGCGTGAGTGCTTCCATTTCCTCGGTGGGAATTGTCTCGATGCGGCGGTCCATGCGCCGGGCGTGCTTCTGGGCGAAGTAGCGGACGAGCAGCGGAATATCCTCCGAGCGATCACGCAACGGGGGAACGACGATCGGGAAGACGTTCAACCGATAGTAGAGATCGCTGCGGAATTGGCGGTCCTCAACCATCTGCGTGAGGTCGCGATTGGTGGCGGCAACCACGCGCACATCCACGTGCAGAGTGCGGGTGCTCCCCAGGCGCTCGAATTCCTTTTCCTGGAGAACGCGCAGCAACTTGGGTTGGAGTTCCAGGGGGATGTCGCCGACTTCGTCAAGAAACAGTGTGCCGCGATGGGCGAGTTCGAACCGCCCCACCTTTTGCGCGATCGCCCCCGTGAAGGCGCCTTTTTCGTGGCCGAACAGCTCGCTTTCCAGCAACCCGGTGGGGATGGCGGCGCAATTGACTTTCACAAACGTGCGTTCACGGCGCGGGCTCAAGTCGTGGATGGCGCGCGCGATCACTTCCTTGCCGGTTCCGGTCTCGCCCAGCACCAGCACACTGGAATCCGTCGCAGCTACGGTTTCCACCTGGCTCAAAACCCGCTTGAGGGCGGGGCTTTCGCCCACGATTTCCTCGAACGTATATTCGGTGCGAATCTCCTCTTCCAAATAGAGCTTCTCGTCGGCCAGCTTGTTCTTGAGCTCGGCGATCTCGCGGTAGGCAAGGGCGTTTTCAATGGCGATGGCCACTTGATTCGCCACGCGCATGAGCAAGTCGACGTCTTCCTGGTTGAAGGCGCCGGTGCGAAGGCTTGACAGGCTGAGCGTGCCCAGGGTCCGGTTGGCTGTAACCAGCGGCACGATGCAGCCGGAGTGCAGACCTTCGGCGATGAAGAGGCGGCTGACACTCGCCTCATAGCTTTCGAGGTTGACGCCGGAAATAATCAAGGGTTTGCGCGTAACAATGACCTCGCCCGAGGGGGTACCCTCGACGGGGAACACCATTTCTTCCTGGAGCAGCCCCTTTCCCTGGGGGAAATCGAGCGCTTGCAGGCGAAGTTGATGGGCAGCGGGTTCATAAAGTGCCAAGCTGGCGTAATCGTGATTCATCACCCGCCGCAGGCAGGCAGAGATGGCGGAAAGCAGATGGTGCAAGTCGAGCGTGGAGACGAGTGCGTTGTTGACTTCCAGCAGCAGGCGCAGACGGTCGCGCTCGCGCGCCAGTTCCTGCTGGTAGATTTGGGCATTCTGGGAGTTCAGGGCGTTGTCGACGGCCAGGGCCACCTGCGCAGCACCTTGCCGAAGGAACTCGAGGTCGGCGGCATCGTAGGCGCCGGCTTCGATCGAACCGAACGCCATCGCGCCCACCCGCCGTTGGGCCGTCGTCAGCGGCAGGACGCAGAGTGACCGCACTCCGTCCTGGAGCAGCATTTTACTGACAATCGGAAATCGCTCGTCGTGCTCGAGATGGGAAATGACCAAGGGCTGCTGGTTTTCCCAAACTAACTGCCGCACGTTTTCCGCCATGGGGATTTCAAGCCCGGGTTGCACCCGGGTGGGGAGCGAACTCTCCAGCACGTGCACCCGCACGACATTGCGCGCCGGGTCGGGAAGGGTAAGGCAGATAAAATCGAACGTTACCAGGCGTTGCAGCAGCGCCGCGAGGGAGCGAAAGAGATCCTGGAGGTCGCGGTGGGCGGTGATGGATTCCGATACCTGAAGCAGCGCGCGGTACCGCTCGACCGTCGCGGGGTTCGAGGGTTCAAGATAGCCGGGACTCGCCATCGTTTGAGCTTAGCATTCTTACGCGTCGCGGCTCAAGGTGCGCCACTTGGCTCTCTATCCGGGAAGCTCGGGCGAAGGCGGCATACATCTCGACCAGCCTAAGGTGGGGGTTTTGGCTCAATGATTCGACCGTAAAATTGGTCGGCATGCCAGCGACAAATTGCCTCAGGGAAAGGGACTGTTTAAATCTGCAACAGAGGTGACCGCTAATTGCCAAAGGTCAAAACTGGATGAGTTATGAGGCATGAGAGCGGTAGGGGAGAGAGGAGGGAAACAGGATGTCGTTGGGACCTGCAAGGAAGGCGTGCTCTTTCAATTGGTTGTCGCTGAAAAGGGGTGCTTCCGTCATTTGATTGAGCCAAAATTTCGGTGAACGCAAGACTGGACCTCAATTTGCTCTGGAAATCATGATGGCAGGCATCTTGGAGGTCGCGTTCAAACCGGTCCCGGTCGAGACTCACAAGGGTCGAGAACTGGAGGTTCGCCCCTTCGGAAGGGAAGATTTTGGGGCGCTCGTCCAGATGTACAAGAGTTTCGAGCCCAAACGTGTGGCCCAGGGAATTCCTCCGCCGGACGTCCCCCGGATTGCTCACTGGCTTGACCGTCTGGAGCAAAAGTCCCAGGCGCTGCTGGCTTGGAAGGGCGATAAGGTGGTTGCGCATACGATTCTCTGCCCGATGCCGGCCGGCTCGGTGGAATTCACGATTTTCGTCCATCAGGATTATCGCGAAGAAGGACTGGGTACGGTGCTCAGCCGGCATACCCTGGATTGGGCCCTGCGCATGGGCTTTACCCACGCCTATCTGACCACAGAAACTTCCAACTTTCGGGCCTTGCGCCTCTTCCGTAAATTAGGCTTTCAAACCACCAGCAGTTACGGTGACGAGGTCGAGATGAAGCTCGATCTCTCGTCGCTCGACTGCGAACGCCCCAAAGCAGCCTGAGCTGCCCTTCTACACCAAGGGCAGTTCTCGTGTCAAAAAGCTGGTAGCGCGGAGGTAGAGGCTCGGCGCCCATTCTCGCCTTGTCAAACTCTTTCCGCCAGCACCACGCCAGCTCTCCATTTGGCCATTTGCTTCTGCGTGCGTTTAGGGAAGAGCTTCAACTGTAATTTGATCATCCAAGCGAACGGCGTTGGGCGGCCAATGCGCAGGGAGTTCTTGAACAGGACATGAAACTCCTTTTCGCGCCAGCCCCATGGCTCAAAGAACTTCGTCCCTTCGGCAGGCGCGAACTGCACCCAGGCGTTTGCGGCCCTCATCTGCTTTCCCCACCACTTTTGCATGCGCTTCACAATCAGGGGGGTCGACAAATCGCAAAGCCAGTATTGAATTTGCACCTTTTCGGGGAGGTCGCGTGCAATCGCGCTGACAGTGGCTTCGTTAAGGTAGACCAGCAGACCTTCCGTCAGGACGCGCGCTTTCTTTGTTTTGCCCGCCTGCTCGGCAAGCGCGCGTTGGCGCTCGGAAGGATTAGCAAGATCCACGCTGACCCGCTCGAGCTGGCAGCGCGGCCTTTCGTCCTTCATCACCTCGGTTTTGGCCGCAGTGAGCGCGGGCAGATCCATCTCGACCCACCGCAATGAGGGCGGGAGCGGCAGCCGATAGGGCCGTGAGTCGAGCCCCGCCGCCAGATTGAGCACGGTGTCGACGCCTTCTCCAACCAGCCGCGGCACGATTTCGTCGATCAGCACCGTGCGGGTAATGGTGCTCCAGGCCATGCGCTTGCCCCAGCGCAGCCGGCGCGCGATTTCCTCGCCGCGATTGCCGGCCAAGCGTTCCGCGTAAGGGTCGCGGAAGAGCGCGTCGGGCCGCGCTGACTCCATGGCGCGATGATGCGCCACCAGCAACGCCGTGTCAGAAACCGATTCCAAGATGGGGGTGCCGCTCGGACCTGCCTTGGCGGCCGAATTATATCAAGCACGACCGCGCGCTTGCCATGGGTTAACCGATCGAAAAATACCGGAACATTCTTCATTGTCAGGCGGGGCCTCGAAGCTGCCTTTCGCGCCACCCCACAGAAGGGAATGCGCAGACGCAACGAAGTTGTCAGTGTCATGAATCCTCGTGCAAAATGTTCTATTGAAATATGATCGAAAGGAATGGTGATGCATACAACCCGTCTGCGCAACGTCGGCGGCTCGGTCATGTTGGCGGTGCCGCACGCCGTGCTCAATGTCCTGGGCTTGCGGCCGGGAGCTAAGGTCGGCATTGCCATCGAACGCGGCCGGCTGGTGGTCGAGCCGCCAAAACTGACCCGAGACATAACCTGCCGACTCGTGGCGACAAGTGTCCTCAATTGTTTGCTTGCCGCGACAAGTGAACCTATACTAGCCGTATGCCCAGTTCAGTTTCAGCACCGGAGGGCCGGCTTAGCAGGCGCGACAGGTTTCGCGCTTACATGCAGGCGTTCAACCCCACCGCGCCGGCCCGGGACGCCCTCGAAGCTGGACTGGTATTTGAAGATCTGCACCAATCTCTCTACCGCAATCTTGCCGCTCGCGCTGACCTTGAGCCGGGGAGCCAACAACTTTTGGTGGGGGGTGTTGGCTCGGGGAAAACAACGGAACTACTCTTGGCAGAACAGTGGTTAAGAAAGCAGGGAAACGGGCTGACATTTTTCTACGATATTTCACAAGAAACCGACCTCTCAAGTTTGAATTCCGGTGCACTACTTGCCAGGTTTGGCATCGGTTTGGACTGGATAGTACTAAATCTAGGGTCTCTTTCGCGGGCCGATTCTCAGGCAGAGAAATTGGGTGAGTTTAGCCGAGAGATAATGGAGTTCGCGTTCGGAAAGCGAGTACGGCGCGATCTAACTTCCATTGACGACAGGCCCAAGTCGATTTACGAACTCGCACGTGATGAAGTTGAAAGCCATTTTTTAACGGAGAACGTTCCAGGCAAGCTGAACCCGCCGTTGCCTCCCCTCAACCGTGATATTCAGGAGGTTCGCGCCCCGCTTGAAGAATTCCTGGCGATAGCCAGAAAAGCTCACAGGGATGTAGTAGTTGTTTTCGATGGCCTCGACCGCTTGCTTGACGCCACGAAGTTTTGGTCGGTCGTTCATCAAGACCTACGGCTGCTCCGTGAAATGAAAGTGTCCGTCTTGGCGACTGCCCCCCTTTCGGTCCTTTTTGGGGCGGGGGTTGGACAGTCCATCTCCGATCACTTTGATCGAGTCCATCACCTCTCAGTCATCGCTTCTGACCCTGAAAATGCCTCGCTGCGTTCAGTACTAGACAAACGCCGTGGCTCCGAACTATTGACCATGCAAGAGGCGGACGCGATCTGCCATTTCTCGGGGGGAGTATTGCGTGACCTCATCTCGCTCGCTCGCGATGCCGCCGAGGAAGCCTATGTCTCGGACCACGATTCCATCACTGCTGCCGACGTGGAAAAGGTGGTTCATCAACTCGGCACGGGCTACCTCCGAGGGTTGGGTCCAGAAGCGACCAAGACGTTGCTAAAGCTGCAAAGCTCAAAATCCTTTAAGGTCGATGTGCCCGCCAATGTTGAGCTTCTCCTCACTCGGCGTGTTTTAGAGTATTCGTCCACCGATTTCCGCGTACACCCTGCTCTGCTTTCCGTCATCCCCCGGACGGAGCAAAAACGTGTCTGAGTTCTCAACTGAGCCCTTTTTCGAAATCGCCCGTCGATTGGAAATACGTGGGGAAACCGGATGGGTCGCTGTATTAACCCCCGCTACCGATTCAAGCGCCTCTTTGGACCAATTGCAGACCGAGTTGCAATCTGTTCTGCAAAAGCCTGCCCGCGTGATCCAGCTCGAAACTTCTACGTTCGAGGAACTGCGCGAGGCCCTGCATCAGCCAGACGGTGACGCCGTTATCCTGTCGGGTGGCACTGGCTTGACGCTGGAAAAATGGCGCTCGCTTGACATTATGCGTAGCGCCTTGGAGCGCAAGGGGCCAGTGATCCTATGGCTATCCCCAGGTGACGTCGCTCATCTCATTGAGCACGCACCAAACATTCGCAGCTTCATTGGTGGAAGCATCTTTCTCGCAGGTCCTGATAGGGGCATCATGACGGAAACGGAACGCCAGGAGCGACTGAAGGAACTCAGCCAACATTTCGGGTTTAGCGGCGCGGAAGCGGTGCGGAAAGCGCAAGCCGGGGAATTGCCGCACGAGCCCGAGTTTGTGGAATGGCTGGTGTTGCTGGGCAGAGGGGATCTGCTGTGAGGCTCGAACGCGCCCGCGAATTAGCCGCAGCGCTGGACTTGAAGACTGACCGCGAACTTACCGCGCTACGACTCGGCCCGCCGAATCAGGTCTTGACGCAAATCCGAGCTTACCTTCAACGGCGTTCCGATGAAAAGGCGACGAGGAACAACCCCTACGAGCTCTTGCGCATCAGGAAGGAAAATGGTTTTGCCGTGCTTCTGCTGGGCCCCACGATCGATAGAGGGTCCAGCTCGCAGCACTTTCACTTGGATTCGGGCGCCCGCCTCAGCCTTGGGCTCACCTTACGTGAAGTAGAACGCGGATCACAAGTCGTGTCGTATCGATATCACTTTGTGTTCCCTGACGGGCAATCGCCGCAGTACCTGCGGTTTGACTTGCTCGATGCCCCACACGCTGACTCGCTCGCTGAACCGCGTTGCCACCTGCATCCGGGAATCGATGACGTGCGCATACCCTTTTCGGTACATAATCCTATCGAAATCCTCGACCGGATCTTTTTCGTATTGGAAAGGGCGACACACGAGAGCAAATAGCATTCGACGCCACTTGGCTAGCCGCGAGATCGGCAAAGTGATCGAAGCCCGCAATAGTCGTAGTGCAGTCAAATCCCAGGCTACCCGCCGAAAGCCGCCCAGTGTTTACGAACCTCTGGATTGACATTCAAACTGACCAGCCGCCGAAGTCTCAAACTGAACCAACACCCATCGGCGATGCGCCTTGAGTTCTTCTGGCCCGATTATCCCTGCAAAAAATAGCGGAACATCTTCTGCCGGAGTGGTGTCGAATAGTGTGGAAGGAAAGGGAACGCAGTCGTAGGAGCGCTCCGCGGCTGACACCGGAAGAGCAGGTTACAGGTTACAGGGAACAGGGGACAGGGGAGAGACACGACCCTGCGCTGTGACCTGTCCCCTGTAACCTGTAACCTCATGGAGGTGCAGCCATGTTCGAGGACGCGCTGCTGGAATCATCGCCCCGTCGGATTTCCGTACTCTGCCGGATTCACTATCTGCTTTCAGCTTTGGTTGGCACATTGTTCTTCGCCTTGAGTTGGTACCTGTTGCCCTGGGTGCTCGTGCTCGCGAGCGAACGCGCACTATTCTTTGCCGCGGCGACGGTGGGTTTGGCCGCGGGGGCGTACGCGTTGGAGCTTTGCTACGTTTGGGCGGATACCCGGCAGCAACATTTGCGCACTTGGCCGTGGCTCGGGGTCACGCTCTTGCTGAACCTGCCGGGCTTCCTGATTTACCTCGTGTACTCTGCCCAGAAATCCGGCGACTGGAAGCGCGCGGCGCTGCCGCTCGCTTACCTTGCCGAGTCGATGCTGGTGGGAGTGCTTATTCTTGTTCCGCTTATCTACACTCAGGCATTGCCAAAGCAGTTGTTAATTGGGGAGATTCATATCTCCCCGCCACCAGGCCCCCCTCCCGCACGCCCTGCCGGGCCGCGAGCGCGACCGGCGCCCCATGCCTCCGTAGACCTGAATGTCGAACCCCCCATCATTCCCGCTGGCGTCAGGCGGGTCGTAGATATCCCCGAGCCACCCGAGCAGGATGCCGGCGTGGGGGTGGGGGTAATCGGCGCACCTCCTGGTGGACCGTCTGACGGGCATTCTATTTGGGTCCTCGGCGGTCTGCCTTCGGGCGGTCAACTGCCCCCCCCGCCGCCAACTCACGTTGCTCCCAAGCAGAAAATGATCCGGGTGGGCGGCAATGTCATCGCTGCCCAGGCGCTGTATCAGCCCGCTCCCGTCTATCCACCCCTTGCCACGATGGCGCGCGTCCAGGGGACGGTGGTGCTGCAAGCGATCATCGGGACAGACGGCACGGTCAAGGATTTGAAGGTCCTGAGCGGCCATCCGCTGCTGGTCCGAGCGGCGCTGGATGCCGTCAAAACGTGGCGTTATCAACCCACGCTGCTGAATACGGAACCGGTGGAGGTGCTAACGGAGATCAATGTGAATTTCAGGCTGGGGGAGTAGAAGAGTAGCGCGGACCTGTTCTGTAGGTCCGCGGGTTTTCCCCGACCGACTAAGAGAACCCGCGGACCTACAGAACAGGTCCGCGCTACACCTCTTTTTTCCGCAAGATGTTTACTGGCCGACCTTCGCGGCCAACGTATCGAGGGCTGCGTGCATGGGCGCGGCGGGATGATGCGATTTTTCGTAATCGGTGATCCGGTCAGCGATGCGCAAGGTGAGGCCGATATCGTCCCAGCCGTTCAGCAGGCACTCGCGGCGGAAGGGATCGACGCTGAACTCAAAACGGAGCCCGGCGTCGTCGGTAATGGTTTGAGTTTGCAGGTCCACCGTCAGGCGGTAACCTTCCTTGGCGGAGACGCGGCGGAAGACTTCGTCAATCTGCGCATCGGACAAGGTCACGGGCAGGATGCCGTTCTTGAAGCAGTTGTTATAGAAGATATCGGCGAAGCTGGGCGCCAGGATGGCGTGAAAGCCGTAATCAAGAATCGCCCAGGGCGCGTGCTCGCGGCTGGAGCCGCAACCGAAATTGGCACGCGACACTAGCACCGACGCCCCCTTGTAACGCGGCGCATTCAGCACGAATTCCGGATTGGGCGTCTCGCCGTCATCCAAATAGCGCCAGTCAAAGAAGAGCACGCGGCCAAAGCCTTCGCGCGTCAGCCACTTCAGGAATTGCTTGGGCACCATCTGGTCGGTGTCAACGTTCACGCGATCAAGTGGTGCCACAAGACCGGTGTGTTTGGTAAAAGATTGCATAGGTCTCCAAAGGAATTCTGAATTCTGAATGCTGAATTCTGAATTACAAACTGATCCAAGTATCGCAGGACCACTCCCCCCGTCCGCCTTCAGCATTCATAATTCAGAATTTCTTTTCACTCCGCGTGTCCCACGCCCCACTTCCGAATGTCCACAAAGTGCCCTTCGATTGCAGCCGCCGCGGCCATCATGGGGCTGACCAGGTGCGTGCGGCTGCCTTTGCCCTGGCGGCCTTCGAAATTGCGATTGGAGGTAGACGCGCTACGCTCGCCCGACGGCAGCACGTCGGGATTCATGGCGATGCACATGCTGCAACCAGCGTCGCGCCACTCGAAGCCGGCATCGCGGAAAATCTTGTCCAAGCCTTCTTTTTCCGCCTGTGCCTTGACCTGCATGGAGCCGGGCACGACCAGGGCTTCCTTCAAACTCTTCGCCACGTGTTTGCCCGCGACGACGCGCGCGGCCAGGCGTAGGTCCTCCAGGCGCGAGTTGGTGCACGAACCAATAAAGATGCGGTCGAGCGGAATATCCTCGATGCGCGTGCCGGGCTTGAGCGCCATGTATTCGAGGGCGCGGGTGGCGGCCTGGCGGTCTACAGAATCAGCGAAAGAGCTCGGGTCCGGAACGCGCCCGGTGACGTCTGTGACCATGCCGGGGTTGGTGCCCCAGGTGACCTGCGGGGCAATCTCCGCGCCGTGGAGGGTGACGACCTTGTCGTACTTAGCGCCGGCGTCGGTAGGGAGAGACTTCCAGCGATCGACCGCCGTCTGGAAATCCTTGCCGCGCGGAACAAAGGGACGGCCTTCCAAATAAGCAGACGTGGTGTCGTCGGGCGCCACCATGCCGGCGCGCGCGCCGCCTTCAATCGACATATTGCAAACCGTCATGCGGCCTTCCAGGGAGAGCCCGCGGATCGCTTCGCCCCCGAATTCAATCACGTGGCCGTTGCCGCCGGAGATGCCAATCTTGCCAATGATGGCCAGAATGATGTCCTTGGCGGTGACGCCCGGCGCGCGGTGGCCGTCCACCTGCACCAACATAGTTTTCGATTTGAACTGCGCCAGGCACTGCGTGGCCAGCACGTGCTCAACTTCGCTGGTGCCGATTCCGAAAGCCAGCGCCCCCAAACCGCCGTGCGTCGAGGTGTGGCTGTCGCCGCAAACGATGGTCAGCCCGGGCTGCGTGATGCCCAGTTCCGGCCCGATGACGTGGACGATGCCTTGATTGGGGCTCTGCATGTCGAAAAAGAGGATCCCATTCTCGCGGCAGTTGCGCGCCAGGGCGTCCATCTGCGCCGCCGCAATACTATCGGCGATGGGCAGATGCCGGTTCTTGGTGGGCACGGAGTGGTCCATCACGGAAAACGTCAAGTCCGGCCGGCGCACCTTGCGCCCCGCCACCTTGAGACCGGAAAAGGCCTGGGGTGACGTCGCTTCATGCACCAAGTGCCGGTCAATATAGATGATCGCAGGCTGGCCAGGCTCCTCGGCAACGAGGTGGGCCTCCCAGATTTTTTCGTATAAAGTTCGAGCAGGCATAAGTTATAAGCTCACAGAATTCGGTTTTTCAGCCGTCAGGGAAGTCCCGCACCTGCGGGCCTATCGCTGACCGCGGAGTAACCCCTGGGCAAGAGTTGGTGCTTGCCCCGGACCATTGATTATACGCTAGCGAGGCGGAAGGAGTAAATTTCCGCGGCACTTGGAAGTCGTGGAGTTTGAATTTCTTGGTTGCGGGTCAGTTAGGTAGGGAAGCTTCAACGCACGAGTTAACTTGCGAGGTACATTATCGTTGATACACACCGCCCACATCCAATTCGATAGTTTCGCGCTCGCGGATTTGGCGAAGATATTCTAATCCTAGTACCCCCGTACTCTTTGCTTAATATAGCACCCATGTTACAGATAGTCGTGTTGGTGGAGTCTTTTGGGACCGCTATGCCCCTGACTGCCCGAGGAACGCAGGGTGGGACCGCTTGCGGCCTTATGCCACACATCGGACATCGCTTCCACTCTCCATCTGGCATGAGCGGGCGGAAGGCTCGATGGACGGAAGGAAACGCTGAACCTCCCTGTTGAGGGCACCTATAATGAAGAAGTTCATCGCAATTGCAGCTTGGTGGGTAAGTCTGTCGTTTACAACCTTAGGGGTCGCAGCGCTTCTGGTGAAAGGCATTATTATGAGGGCGATTCCTGTAAGCTTTGTGGCCTTGAGCTATGGAATCATCACGATTCTGGCGTTGCTCCTCAACGGGACCAGTGCTTCACTAAAATCAAAAGCTGGAGACGTTTTTGAGAAACTGATGTTAGCAGCAACCCCTTTGCTCTATTGGGTGGCCCTCATTCAAACAAGGTTTCGTGCCAAGCCCGATCTTCTCCGCTAGCTGTAGTAGTGCAGGAATCCCATCGCCCCGAAAGCCCAACCATGGGCCGCCCCGCGGAGGACCAGCCACCTCATTCTGAAGCCCTATTCCCGAATGGAAACCGCATGCGTTGAATGCGAACCGGCCTAGCGGCTTTTAAGGTCCGGCTGGTCGCTCTCTGCTGAATCCCTCGTCCATCCCCCTGCCCGGGTTCGGCGCGTCGGACTGTGCGTGCGAGTCGCTCCGCTAATCTCCCGCCTACCTTCAGGAAAGCCGGGAACCTTCCACTTTTATGTCGCCCACGCCGGCGTTTGGTGGCAATCGGTTGTCGTGAGTTGCCGCTGGTCGCCTTTACAGCAGGCCGAGTTTTCCGAGCAGAATGGCGAGGCACAGGATGGCGACGGCCGCGCCGCCCAGCACCTTCCACAAAGTTTGTTTCAGCAGGTGCGACTGAACTCCTTTATCCGTCCGGGAGGAGATCAAGAAGGTGGGCTCGTTTGTTCCTTTTACGATGATGTTGCGGTCGTATTCATCGCGCGGCTGGGGGTTTTCGGCGCAAGTGCCGGTGAGGTCGTAGGTCTCGCCCGGCACGAGGCAGTACTCCGTCAGGCGATACTGGCCGCTGGCGGTGGGGGTTCGTTCGCGAGTGAATTCCGCAACCTGTCCGCGCCCAAAAGCCAGGGCGGCTTGGCGAGGCTTTTCGGCTTCCGGATCGCTCTGAGGCTCTGCGTTCCCGGCCATGAGCGCGACCATGCCCAATGCTTCAGGGTGTTGGCGAATGTAGGCATGCACCGCCGAAGCATCGGGGACGGACTGGGTGGAACCCATGGCACGGAAGTATGCCTGGCCGAAGCGCACCAGGGCCGCATCATATTCCGGCGTCCCCTGCGGATGCTTCCAGACCTCCAAGGCCAGCCGAGTGGTTTCGCCGCTCGGGTCCTTCCGGGCCAGCATGGCCTTCATCATTTGCGTGCGGAAGTCTTCCGCGCCATGGCCGGTAGGGTCCGCCAGCATACTCATGAAGGACTGACCCAGGGGTTCGCGGGCTGGCTTGCTGCTGGCATGACTGATCATGCCGATTCCTTTTCCCACCATCTGTCCAAAGTGCCGAAGGCGTGCTTGCTCGATGTACTGGAGTAACTCCAGATCCGTCGCCGGGGTGCCGGACGGCGCCGCGCCCGGGACTTGCGGAGGGGATGCGCTTCGTCCGTTGCTGTGTACCTGGCGCGTCGGCCCTTGGGGCAAGTCGAGTTCGGCGTTAGCGGGGTCAACCAGCACGCTCCCCGAAACGTCCTGGAGGTAAAATTTCACGCCCTTAACGTCAGTGGCGACATGCTTCCACTCGTGCCCGCCATCGGAATCCGAACGCCACTCCTCAACGACTACTTTGAAGACGTAACAGGGAGTGTGGGTGATGGGGCTGAGCAGGGTTTCCTCCGCACGCGCCTCGCCCCGCACTTTCACCAGCCCCATAGGGATGCTGCGGATATGAATCTCCGGAGTGTCCGCCACCAGCCGGTATTTCCGGTACTCACGGAATCCCTTCAGGAAGGTGTAGATTCCGCCACCGAAGCCAAGAATGGAGGCGAGCAGAAGCTGCCCGTCGTTGTTTGCCATGATGTTTTGCCCTAGTTAACGACATATTAGCATATGGGGCGTGCGACATAAAAGTGGAAGTAGAGAGCCTCGGACGTAGCGTGGGCGCCGGCCTTTTTACCCATTGGACTTTGACGCAGCCCCGGGGTAGTCTCCTTCGACTGGATTCATTCCAATAGGTGTGTAATAAAGGCTGAGGACGAAGGGCAGCCGGATGTTCATGAGCGAAGCTGCTTTGTTTGCAGGGGTCCCTTCCCAACTCGACAGGAGGTTCAGAGCATGAATCGAACGATCGCCCTTCTATTTGCTCTTGTCACGGTAAGCGCTTGTCTTGCGGCCGCTCCGCCAACGCTGCTCTTGCAGCATCCCACCCTCAGCGCCACACAGATTGCCTTCGTCTATGCGGGCGATTTGTGGATTGTCCCGCGGGAGGGCGGCGTGGCCACGCGGCTGACGAGCGGGGTCGGGACGGTGTCGCGTCCGTTTTTCTCGCCGGATGGAAATGAGATCGCCTTTACCGGCGACTACAACGGGAACGCCGATGTTTACGTCATTCCCGCGCAAGGTGGCGAGCCGCGGCGGCTCACTTATCATCCCTCGCCTGATCTGGTGATGGGGTGGACGCGAGACGGGAAGCAAGTTTTGTTCGCTTCCAGCCGCCACAGTTATGAGAGCTTCAATAGGCTGTTCACGATTTCGCGTGAGGGCGGGTTCCCCACCGAGTTGCCCCTGCCCATCGCCGCCGAGGGTTCTTACTCGCCGGATGGAGGCCAAATCGCCTACGTGCCGCTCGATCATGCGTTTGAAATCTGGAAGCGCTACCGCGGCGGGCGCACCTCTCCCATCTGGATTGCGCAATTGCGGGATTCCAGCGTCACCAAGATTCCGCGCGACAATTCCAACGATTTCAATCCGATCTGGGTGGATCAGCGCATCCTATTTCTGTCGGACCGCCAAGGCCCCATAACCCTCTTCAGTTACGATACGCGAACCAAAAGCGTCACGCCGCTGCTTAAGAATGACGGGTTTGATTTCAAGTATGCCAACGCGGGGCCCGGGGCGATCGTGATCGAGCAGTTCGGGGCGCTCTATCTTTACGACTTGAAAACCGGTAAGGAGCGCAAGCTCGATATTCGTGTTGAGGCGGATCTGCCGCAATTGCGCCCGCATTTCATTAAGGTCGCGGGTAGAATCTCGAACGCCGACCTTTCTCCCACAGGTAAGCGAGCCGTGTTTGAGGCACGCGGCGAAATTCTAACCGTGCCCGCCGAAAAGGGCGATATCCGCAACATCACGAATACACCGGGCGCCGACGAGCGCAGCCCGGCGTGGTCCCCCGAGGGAGAGCGCATCGCCTATTTTTCGGATGAATCGGGTGAGTACGCCCTCTACATCAAAAATCAGAATGGCCTGGGCGAGGCGCAAAGAATCGATCTTGGAAGTCCCGGGTCATTCTTCTATTTCCCCACGTGGTCGCCCGATGGCAAGAAAATCGCCTACACCGACAAGCGCTTGAACCTCTGGTACGTCGATCTCGAAAAGAAGACACCGGTGCGAGTGTTTCATGATCGCTTCACAGGACCGCAGCAAATCTTCCGCGCAGCGTGGTCGCCCGACAGCAAGTGGTTGGTTTACACGCAACAGGAATTGAGCCACATGCGCTCGGTGTTCCTCTATTCCCTCGAGACGAGGGAGAGCCGGCGGGTTACCGATGGCATGAGCGATTCGTTTTCACCGGTCTTTGACAAGAGCGGGAAGTATCTCTACTTGTTGGCCAGCACTGATACTGGACCTACGCTCGATGATTCAATGATGAGCTACAACCGGCCGGTGACCAGCAGTGTTTACATCGCCGTTTTGCGCAACGACCTGCCCTCGCCCCTCGCTCCGGAGAGTGATGAGGAACAGGAGGCGAAACCCGAATCTTCCAAAAAAGACGAGGGCGCGGGAAAAGTCAACCCACCTCCCGCCGTGAAGGTGGACTTCGAGAAAATTAGCCAGCGAATTCTGGCGCTGCCGGTCCCGGCCAGGAATTATTCGGAGTTGCTGCCCGGCAAGGAAGGCGAACTCTTTATCGAGGAGGGCCCCTCCTTCGAACCCTTGAATGGTTCGAGTTCGCTCACGGCGTTCCGGTTTGCTCTGAAAACGCGCAAGACTGACAAGCTACTTGAGAACCTCGAGACGTTCTATGTATCCGCCGACGGCGAGAAAATGCTCTACCGGACCGCCGGCGGGTCGGGGAGTGGTGGCGCTAATTCCGCCCAGTCGTGGTTCATTGCACCTGTCCCCAAATCCGAAGGTTCCACAGCGGGGACTGCGAGCCCACCGCCCCCGGCGGCGAAGCCTTTGAATCTCGCGTCCATGGAGGTGCGCGTCGACCCGCCAGCGGAGTGGCGGCAGATATATCATGAAGCGTTCCGGCTGGAGCGAGACTTCTTTTACGATGGGGGCTTCCACGGTTGGGACCTGATGGCCGCAGAGAAAAAGTATGAGCCCTACCTTGCTGGAGTGGGGTCGCGCGCCGACCTCAATTACCTTTTCGAGGAAGCAATGGGGAACCTCACGGTGGGCCATTTGTTTGTCAGGGGCGGCGAAAGCCCGGACGTCGAACCGGTCCCTGTGGGACTGCTGGGCGCGGACTACCGGATCGAGAATGGCCGTTATCGCTTTTCGCACGTCTATGACGGCGAAAACTGGAACCCGCAACTGCGCGCGCCGTTGACTCAGCCCGGCGTGAACGTTGTCGAGGGCGAATACCTGCTTGCCGTCAATGGCCGCGATGTAAGCGGGAGCAGCAACGTTTATAGCTTCTTTGAAATGACCGCGAACAAATCCGTGGTTCTGCGCGTAGGTCCGGACCCCAGCGGCTCGGGCTCGCGCGAAGTGACCGTGGTTCCCATCGCGAGTGAGACCGCGCTGCGCAATCGCGCCTGGGTTGAGGAAAACCGCCGCAATGTGGATCAACTCAGCCACGGAAAACTGGCTTATATCTACTTGCCCGATACGGCCTCTGGGGGATACACATCTTTCAACCGCTATTTCTTCCCCCAGGCCGGAAAGCAGGGTGCCGTGGTGGATGAGCGCTTCAACCATGGCGGCACTAACACCGATTACATCCTCGACTATTTGCGTCGGACGCTAATGAATTATCGCACCACTCGCGACGGCGAAGACATGACCACACCAGTGAGTTTGATCCGAGGACCCAAGGCGATGATCATTAATGAATACGCGGGTTCCGGCGGCGATGCGATGCCCTGGCATTTTCGGCAGGCGCACATCGGTACCCTTGTGGGAAAACGCACCTGGGGAGGCTTGGTGGGGTTCTTCGGGCCGGGAGAGTCACTGATGGATGGGGGCGTGGTAACCGCGCCGAGCCGCGGTTTCTGGACTCCGAACAACGCATGGAAAGTGGAAAACCACGGCGTGGCGCCGGACGTTGAGGTTGAATTTGATTCCCAGGCCGTACGTGAGGGGCACGACCCCCAACTCGAGAAAGCCGTCCAGTTGCTGCTATTGGACCTTGAAAAGCATCCGCTTCCCGTCTATCACAAACCGCCTTATCCGAACTACCACCAGGGCGCGGGAGGAGGGAGGACTTCTCCGGCGAATTAGGTCCGAATCCCAATCTCCTGCATCAGCTTGTCGGTTTCGCGGTAGGCTTCCGTGACCCACTCGATAATTTTCTCGGGCTCGGGTGAATACTCCAGTTCGATGCTGATGACCCCGTTGAAGCCAACCTTCTTCAGTTGCGCGAGGTAAGGGCGGAAATTCACCACTCCCCGTCCCGGCGGCAAGTCGCCGTGCTTCTTTCCGTCGCAATCGGAAAAGTGCGCGTGGGCAATGCGTCCCTGCAAGTTGAGAATCTCTTCCGCCGGCGTATAGGCCAGCGCCAGGTGCGAGATGTCCAGATTGGCGCGCACGGCAGGGTCGTGGACGTCATTCAAAAAGCTGACCATTTTCGCGAGCGTGTTTACGATGGAAAGCTGAAAGGGCTCGAGTTCGATGGCGATTTCGATGCCCAGCCCCGCGGCGTAGTCGCCCAACTCCGCCACAGCTTCCACGGCCCATTTCCATTGATCGGCAGGGGCGATGACTTCCTGTTGCCAGATGTATTCTCCCAACACCAGCAGAAGATTCCTGGCCTCGAGTTCGTAAACCATGTCGAGGTATTCCTTGGCGCGCTCAACGTGGAACCGGCGCACCGATCGATTGAAATCCGCAATCCCCAGGGCACAGCAGCAAACGCTGATGACGGGGAGCTTGACCTCGCGGCAGGTGTCCTTGATCAACTTCCGCTCTTTAATGTCGATCTCCAGCGGATCAGCGGAAATATCGATGGTGTCAAAACCGATCTCTTTCGTTTTATGAATGCCTTGCGCGGTGCCCACGGGGGAACCCAACCAGGCTGAATTAATGAGTCCGAGTTTCATGGGTTTTCCTCCTTGATTTCCGCCGGTCGCACCGGCCGATGCTGGTCGAGCGAACGATAGCAGGCTTCCACCAGCGCCACTGTGTTGAGATTGTCCCTCCCGCTGAGGACGGATTCCCGGCCCTCTTCCAGGCTGCACAAGAGCTCTCCCATGGTGCCCTCAAAGGCGTCGGGGAACCAAACTTGCGGCCAAGTGGGCGAGAACCAACAGCCGGGCTCTTGCCGGGTGGTGAAGCGGATCGTGCTGGGAACGCGGGCGGGATAGCCGGGCCAACCGATGGTGCCCTGCGCCATTCCCGCCGTCCCCTCCACGCGCCACTTGATGTAGATATCCGCGGCCCCACCCTCGCGCGCCGGGCCGGTCCATACATCATCCCAGGCGGCCGCGCGTAATCCGTTCGCGTATTCCAGGATGTAGAGCACAATGCCGTCGCGGTGGGGGAATTCCGTTCGCGGATCCGGGCGCGCACTGGCATAGACATACTCGGGATCGCCGAAGAGATAGCGGAAAGAATCCAGGTGATGGATGCTCATGAAGACCAGCGTCACCTTGCCGTAATCCTTTGCCCAGGGTTGCCAGTGAGGAATGGCGCGCATATCCACCGTGGCGAGCACCGGCTCTCCCAAATATCCACGCCCGAGCACGGTCTTCAGGGCGCGGATCGACTGGTCGTAGCGCATGTTTTGATTCACACAGAGCCGCACCCCGGCCCGCTCGCAAGCCACCACCATTTCCTGAGCTTCCCGGTAACTCGTGGCCAAGGGCTTCTGCGCCAGGATCCCGCGGATGTGCGGGTGCTGGAGCGCCGCGTGCACAATGGCGGGTTGGGCGGCGGGTGGAACCGCGATGTCAAGCACCTCGATCCGCTCGTCCGCCAAAAGTGCCTGCCACGTGCTGTGAACCTTCGGAATTCCCCGCAATTCCGCGGTCGCGCGCGCCTCCGCAAAGTCCTTGGAAGCAATCGCCACCACGTTAAAACCCGTATTCTTGTAGGCGACAAGGTGAATATCGCGCATGATAAACCCTGCCCCAATTGCGCCAATCCGAACATCTTTCTTGCGAGGAGGCACAGGCAGGTGTTCCAAATTCAGGTCAATGTTCATTCGACACACTCCGCTTCTTTCACCCGCGAAATCATTGGGGGAGTATCTCCTCTGGGTCGCCGGCGCGGTGATTTTACGCCTACCACCGGCGGAAAGCACTCTCTTCTTTTCCGTCACTGCGATTCAGACAGTGGGGGAGGGCGCGAGGCTGGCGGGAGGCAGGAGCGGCGAGACGAGGGGAATTGGGCGCAGGAATGGGGGCGTGTTGAGACGGGTGGCGGCTGTGTCGTAGGG